>JANQHO010000173.1 GCA_028277105.1 Owenweeksia sp.
TAGCTATGTTTCCCATAGTTTTTAAAATGAAGCGCTGGATATTTGCCTTGCTCTCCCTCTTTTTTTTGTTTGGGGTATGGACTGTTAAAGACGATCTGATCAAGAAATTTGAAAAGAACGACCAGGTGAGCAGCGACAACCTCACGGAACATGTGGAATCGATCTCTAACATATCTACTGACGCTTCTAACCTGGAACGCATTAACCGCTGGAAATCGGCCTTCAGGATGTTTGAGGAAAGACCGGTGCTTGGTTTTGGGCCGGGAACCTATATGTTTCTATACGCTCCCTACCAGAAGCCTCATGAAAAGACCATCATCAGTACTAATGCAGGCGATCTGGGGAATGCCCATAGTGAGTATATCGGCCCCCTGGCCGAATCGGGTTTAATAGGAATGCTGAGTGTTTTGGCTATAGTGATTATTACTTTGATTACGGGTATCAGGGCTTATCACAACGCCAATGATTTCAATATAAAGGTTATAGCTCTGGCCACTTTAATGGGCCTGATCACCTATTGGACCCATGGTTTTCTCAATAATTTTCTCGAAATGGATAAAGCCGCTTGCCCGGTATTTGGCTTTTCGGCTTTGCTGGTGGTCATTGACCGGTATTACTCTAAAAAAAATAAGGAAACTTCTATTCCGTAAAATTCAGTTTTTCGATCACTTCCGGCAGTATGCGGATAGAGGCTATTTCACGGTATTTTTTGCGAGCCTCTTCAGCCGGTGAACCAAAATAAGTTTTATTTCCTTCCAGGCTTTTACTTACTCCAGATTGGGCGTAGACAACAGCACCCTTGCCAATGGTAATCCCGCTAGTTACTCCCACCTGCCCCCAAAGGGTAACCCAGTCTTCTACTACAACGCAACCAGCTATACCTACCTGTGAAGCAAACAGGCAGTGCTTGCCAATTCTGGTATCGTGACCGATCTGTACATTGTTGTCGAGCTTACTGCCTTCACCAATTATAGTAGAACCGCTTACTCCTCGGTCTATAGTACTACCTGCCCCGATATCGACCTTGTTTTCTATTACCACATTTCCCCCTGAAATGAGTTTGTCATACCCATCCGGGCGTTTTTTGTAGTAAAAGGCATCGGCCCCTAATACAGCATTGGCATGTATGGTTACGTCATCGTCAATCACTGTATTGTCATAAATGGAAACATTACTGTGGATCAGACAGTTTTTACCGATTTTAACATGGTTACCAATAAAAACATTGGGTTGTACGATAGTACCCTCACCAATTTGTGCGCTGGGGGCAATAGCTTTTGTTGCTGCCGTAAAAGGGTTAAAGCGGAGGGTTAAAATGTTAAAATCCCGGAAAGGATCATCAGAGATCAGCAAACCCTTGCCTTCCGGCACTTCAACTTCTTTATTGATGAGTATAGTAGTGGCAGCAGAATCCAGTGCTTTGTTGTAGTATTTGGGATGATCTACAAAAACGATATCACCTGCTTCCACTACGTGGATCTCATTGATGCCTGTAATGATATGTTTAGCAGGCCCCAGGAATTTGCACCCTAGTATTTGGGCTATTTCTTCTAATGAATGAGGCCGGGATAATTTCATTGGTTACTCTTTGTAACGCTCTTTGTAATCACCGGTGGCAGTGTCTATTACTATTTTTTCCCCCTGGTTGATGAAGAGAGGAACTTTAACCTCAGCACCAGTTTCTACTGTAGCAGGTTTAGAAGCATTGGTGGCGGTATCACCTTTGATTCCGGGTTCGGTATAGGTGATCTCCAAAGCTACTTTTTGAGGTAGTTCACAGGCCATTGGGCGTTCCTCATCTGCGTGGAAGAGTATATTACACTCCATACCTTCTTTGAGGAATTCGGGGGCATTTATGAGCATTTTTTGAATGGCGATCTGATTAAAATCATTCATATTCATAAAATGATAACCTTCCCCATCATCATAAAGGAACTGGTATACACGGTTTTCAATACGGATATCATTGATCTTGGTTCCGGCTGGAAAAGTGTGATCGAGCACTTTGCCGTTATCGAGATTTTTCAGCTTCGTTCTTACAAAAGCAGGACCCTTACCAGGCTTTACGTGTAAAAATTCCAAAATCTGATAAGGTTTTCCATCCAGATCAATGCAAAGCCCGTTTCGTATATCTGATGTTGTAGCCATTCTGGGATTTGATATTAGTTTGCGGATGCAAAAGTAAGGTTTATAGTGTACTTCGAGCTATCACCTTAAATAAAGTAAGTAGACATGAAATATCGTTAGATAAATTGCTAATCCCCAGCTTTACCAATATCAACTAATACTTTGACTTCTACTTCAAGTGCTTGAGCTATTTGGTAGAGAATATATATAGATGGATTGATTTTGGCGTTTTCAATTCTTTCGATTGCTTGCCTATCTTTAAAAGTCCTTCGTGCTAATTCAGCCTGACTTATCCCTTTTTCAATTCTAACCTGTCTAATTCTATTCCCGATCTTCACCAAGAAAACCTCTTTATTCATAGAGATCAGTTACACCCAATCGAAGATGAGAATGTCTAAGTATTATATTGTCATCAGATGTGTTGACATTTTGATTTTCATTTTATATTTTAGCCCAAAAACTAATAGAATATAGTTTGTCAATTATCTCGTTGAAGTAATTTTTAATTAACAACATCATTAATCATGAAAAAAGTACTACTAATTACTAGCTCTCTTACCTTACTATTCTCAAGTTGTCAAAAACAAAACTTGGATGGTGATATGCTCAAAAAGAATGATTTACCCAATTATGGGGAAAAACACAACATGGTTGTTAATCACCTTTACAATGCCAATTTTCAGCAGAACTTGACTTTTCCCTTATCTAAGGATGAGTCTGACAATATCATCAATGAAGCTCATAGCTATGCGAGTTCTCAAGGTTGGGATGTAACCGGATTTGACCTTGGACTAGCGTCAGATAGATTAAGAGATATAATAAATAACTCGGATGATACCGAGGAGCATTTATCTTATTTAGACAGTGAAATAGAAGCGGCTGGTGAGGATCTTAATCTCTCAGATAATGCTATTAATATGATTAAAGGATTATATCGAATCAATGAGAGTGAAATGTCTATTGGACAATATTTTGATTTTATGGAAAGTGAACTTAATAATTTAAGTACTAATGATCAGACTGTTTTGCAATCAATTATATCAATAGGTAGAGGATCCGAGGTATTATGGGAAGGAGCTTTAGATCATTATGTTAATGACCTTGGATTAAAGAGAAGTACATGGGTCATTATATATGATACAATCGGAGGGGTATTCGGTTTTGTTCTAGGAGGTGGAATAGGAAGTGTTATTTTAGGAGGGGCAATGTCAGCAGCTATGAATGAAAGCCCTTGATTAAACTATAAAGATACAAAGCCTACTGATTAGTAGGTTTTGTATCTTTATTGATAAGTGATTTTTTAAGATGAAAGATAATACTACAAAATACTTGATTATTAGTATTTTACTGCTAGGGGGCGCAGTATATGGTTTTTTTGATGAGGGACAAATAATGACGTATATATTACTTTTTTTGTCTTTATTATCCATGTTTCTATTATTGGAGTCTGAGCAAAATTATTTACCCAGTAAAAAATTTCTTTTAGTGATATTTTTTGTGCCTGTTTTTTCTTATGAAGTAGTGAGGGCTTATAGTAGTAATCTAGAACCTACACCCATTTTAATATATCTGCTGCTGATCATGACTACCTTATATGCTATGATGATCTATAATAAATATAAAAATTGGCTTAGATTTACTATTATTCCTCTGAATACCATCTTTCTGATTCTATGGCTACTAACGCTGGGTTAAGATTTTATTTGTAGTCTGGTACACAAAAATGATTTTGGCACATAAATATTTCATCCTCATTAAAATTACTGCCAATGATCAGGCTGCGTCCCGCCAGATGGCTTTGAAGTAATTGTTGATACCATTCTACCCCTTCGGGATCGAGGTTGGAAACAGGCTCGTCCAGCAAGATCAATTCAGAGGAGGATAGCAGCGCTACCGACAATCGCAGTCTTTGCTTCATACCGGAGCTGAAATTCTCAATCTTTTTATGAGCGGATGCTTCCAACTTGGCAATAGTCAAAATATCGCGAGATGAAAAAGATTTTGGAAACTCTTTAAACCTGCGGTAAAAGTCGAGGAATTCCAGGGCAGTTAATTCCTCAATGAGTTCAAAGTAGGGAGCAGCTATGGCGATTTTAAAAGGTATGATCTCTTGCTTTAGCCTTACCCCTTCAGAGTAGTGTTCCAGCTTACCACTGGTAGGGCTTAAGGCTGAATAGATGATCTTCAATAAGGTAGACTTCCCACTGCCGTTACCTCCCAAAAGGGCATAGCTTTCACCTTTTTCAAAAGTGTAGTTGATGTTTTGAAAAATAGTTTGAGTGCCAAATTTCCGGCCGATATCCCGGAGAACAATTTTCATATTATTCCAGTCGGAAACCTTTCATGATTCCGCTTTGCGATGAACGGATAAAGGTGATGATCTCGTCCCGCTCCTCGGTAGCTTCAAAATCGGTTTCAATAATATCCAGGGCCTGGGTGGTATTAAAATTCTTCTGGAAAAGGATGCGATAAATATTTTGTATTTCGTTGATCTTGTCGTTAGTATAACCCCTTCTGCGCAAACCAATGGAATTGATCCCTGCATAAGAGATCGGCTCTTTGGCAGCCTTAACATAAGGGGGGACATCTTTTCTTACCAGGGAACCACCACCCACAAAGGCATGGGTGCCAATTTTCGAGAACTGCTGTACGGCACTTAAACCACCCAGGATGGCCCAATCGCCCATCTCAACGTGGCCTGCCAGTAAGCAACCGTTCACAACTATGCAGTTGTTGCCGATAATACAATCGTGAGCAATGTGAGCGGTGGCCATGATCAGGCAGTTTTCGCCAATAATAGTTTTGCCCAGAGCCTTGGTTCCACGGTTTATGGTAACAGATTCTCTTACAGTAGTATTGTTGCCTATGACGACCAGGCTGTCTTCTCCTTCAAATTTCAGATCCTGAGGAATAGCTGATATAACAGCACCGGGAAAGATGCGGCAGTTTTTACCAATACGTGCCCCTTCCATAATGGTAACACTGGAGCCAATCCAGGTGCCTTCGCCAATTTCCACATTTTTGTGAATAGTGGTAAATGGTTCAATAACTACCGTATTAGCAATTTTAGCAGAGGGGTGAACGTATGCTAAGGGTTGATTCATATTACTTTCTCTCTTTTACAATTTGGGCCATCATTTTGGCTTCTGCTACTACTTTGGTACCTACGTAGGCCTCGCCCTCCATCTGCACAATGCCTCTGCGGATAGGCTCCGAAAGCCGGAGTCTGAATACGAGGGTATCGCCCGGAACAACCTTGCTTTTAAACTTTACGTTATCCATCTTCAGGAAATAGGTAAGGTAGTTTTCAGGGTCTGGAACTGTACTCAGGGCGAGGATACCCCCTACCTGGGCCATGGCTTCTACTTGCAATACACCGGGCATTACGGGAGCGCCCGGGAAGTGACCTATAAAAAAGTCTTCATTCATGGAAACATTCTTCACACCAACCACGTGTTTGGAAGAGATTTCCATCACCTTATCTACCAACAAGAAAGGGGGGCGATGGGGCAGGATCTTCATGATCTGGTTAATGTCGTAATGCGGTTTTTGATCCGGGTCGTATTGCGGTACATCGGGTTTGCGCTCTTCTTCTTTGATTTTCTGGTAAAGGAGTTTGGCAAATTCAGTATTTCCCTTATGTCCTGGACGGGTAGCAAAAATTTTCCCTTTTATGGGTTTACCGGCCAGGGCCAGATCACCTACTACATCCAACAATTTATGGCGGGCTGCTTCATTGGGATAATGCAGATCGAGGTTATCCAGTATACCATTGGCCTTTATAGCTACCTTGTCTTTTTTGAAGGCCACTTTGAGTTTCTCCATGGTTTCCGGAGAAACCTTATTATCTACGTAAACGATAGCATTATTGAGATCTCCGCCTTTGATCAGCCCGTGATCTAAAAGAAATTCCAACTCGTGTAAAAAGCTGAAGGTGCGAGAATTGGCGATCTCATTTTTGAAGTCGCTTATTTTATCAAGAGAGGCATTTTGGCTACCCAAAACTTTAGTGCCGTAATCCACCATAACGGAGACCTGGTATTTATCAGCCGGAACAGCCATTAGTTCTACCCCTTCTTCCTCCAGTTTCAGCGAAATAGGCTCTTTTATTTCCAGGTAGTCTTTTTCTTTTTCCTGCTCATCTAAACCAACAGATTCAAGGACTTTTACAAACTCAGAGGAACTGCCATCCATAATGGGAGTTTCGGGAGCATCTACTTCTATGATGCAATTATCTATTTCCAGGCCTACCAGCGCTGCCAAAACGTGTTCCACGGTATTCACCACAACATTTCCCCGCCCCAGGGTTGTTCCCCTGTCGGTGCTGACCACATTTTTAGCCAATGCCTTGATCTCAGGAGCTTCAGGCAGGTCAATCCTTTTGAATGTAAAACCGTGATCAGTGGGAGCAGGTTTGAAGGTAAGGGTAACGGTTTCACCGGTATGTAACCCTACACCGGAAATGCTTACATCAGTTTTAATGGTTTTCTGAAGGGTACTCATGACTTGTCAGGTGATTGCACTTGTTGTTTGAGATGTTCGAGTTCTTCCGCCATTTTGGCCAGTTTGCGAAAGTAAACGTAAGACTTTTTATATTCTTTAATGCCGAAAGCAGGTGATCCCTGTACAATCTGGTCATCATCAATATTATTTCCCAGACCACTTTGGGCCGCGATCTTCACATTATTACCTATAGTGAGATGACCGATAATGCCTACCTGTCCGCCAATCATACAGTTTTTCCCGATCTTGGTGGAGCCGGCTATACCACTTTGGGCGGCAATAACAGTATTCTCGCCAATTTCTACGTTGTGGGCTACCTGGATGAGGTTATCCAGTTTTACCCCTTTGCGGATAATGGTAGAGCCCAGGGTAGCCCTGTCAATTGTGGTATTGGCCCCCACCTCTACGTGATCTTCTATAATAACATTACCGATCTGCGCTACTTTGTTGTAACTGCCGCTGTTAGGGGCAAAACCAAAGCCATCCCCCCCAACAATCACTCCGCTGTGCAACGTAACAGCTTTGCCAATCTTGCAGTCGCTGTAAATGCGTACCCCGCTGTAAATAATGGTATCATCACCTACCTCTACATTATCACCAATGTAAGTGCCGGGGTAGATCTTTACATTATCACCGATTTTACTGTGATCTCCTACGTAAGAGAAGGCCCCTATATAGGCATTTTCACCTACCTCAGCCGTTTTACTGACAGAGGTTTGTGTATCAATTCCCTTTTTATCGTGCTTCAACTGATTGTAGATATCCAGTAATTTGGCGAAAGAAGCATAGGCATCTTCCACTCTTACCAGAGTGCTGCTAACGGGTTTTTCAAGCTCAAAGCTTTTGCCCACTATTACAACGGAAGCTTCAGTTTCATAGAGATAAGGAGTGTACTGTGGATTGGCGAGAAAACTCAAGGTGCCTGTTTTTCCCTCTTCAATTTTTGAGAGTGAGTTTACCCTGACCTCAGGGTTACCTTCCACTTCTCCCTCCAGCAGATCGGCTATTTGTTGTGCAGAAAATTCCATCCGGCCAAAAGTAGAAAATTTTGCCAGCACTATTATTGAACAGACTCTTTCGGAAAAAACATAAAATGTTTGACTACTGGCTTGGCCAGGGCCGAAATATTAAGTTGATCGGCAGCCTGGGCAATATCCTGGGTAGTACCGTTACGATACAATAAATTGATCTTGTCCTGCTGACTACTGTAAGCATTATTAGAAATGATTTCTTCAAAAACCAGGTAGTTCACTTCATCCTGGTTGAGTTGATAAACTTCAGCCGTTTTTTGACGGATACGCTCCATCTCTTCCCGGGAAGCGGCTGCATCGTTGACCCTTATACCCAGTAGCTTACGATGAAGTAGTTTTTCACAAAGTAATTGCAAAACCCGATCCTCGTGTTGGGTCCATTCTTTCAGGGCGGCCATTACATCGTAATCATCCAGTTTGGCGTAAAGGGGCAGTAAATCAGAATAGTCAACCGGTATCTCATCACTCAGGAAGGGACTTAAAACCTTCGGCATTGCCATATCTCCGGAATAGACTTCCTTGGCTCTCTGCAATATCTTGATGAGCAGGAATTCTGCACTCAAAACCGTTTTGTGCAAATACACCTGCCAATACATCAATCTGCGAGCTACGATGAACTTCTCTACCGAATAAATTCCTTTGGCATCAACAACTATCTGATCATCGGCTACATTTAGCATAGAGATCAAACGTTCGGTATTGACCTGTCCTTCGCTTACCCCGGTGTAAAAACTGTCCCTGCGCAGGTAATCCAGTCGGTCCATATCCAACTGGCTGCTGATGAGCTGATGCAAAAACTTTTTTGGGTATAGGTTTTGGAAAATTTCAATAGTCAAATCCAGTTGTCCATCAAATTCTTGATTCAACACTTTCATATATTCCAGCGAAAGCTTTTCGTGACTAATACCTGAAACAATGGAATTTTCCAGCACGTGCGAAAAAGGCCCGTGGCCAATATCGTGCAACAAAATAGCGATGAGGACGGCCTCTTCTTCAGCCTGGGTTATCTTATGCCCTTTGGAACGCAGAGTGCGCACGGCTTTACCCATCAGGTGCATAGCTCCTAAAGCGTGGTGAAAGCGGGTGTGGTAAGCACCCGGATATACCAGGTAAGTGAGGCCCAGTTGCGATATTCTGCGCAAGCGTTGGAAGTAAGGGTGTTCTACTAAATCGAAAATTAATTCGTTGGGTATTGTAATGAAGCCGTAGATGGGATCGTTTAGTATCTTAAGCTTATTGGTAGAGCTCAAATTCTTTGTGGTATAATTGTTTCTGCAAATTCCTAAAACCGAACAAAACAAAAGTATGGACAATATTCAAATCCTGTGGGTAGACGATGAGATCGACCTGCTGAAGCCTCATATCATATTCCTGAGTGAAAAAGGATACCAGGTTGATACCATTGACAATGGCAGTGATGCCCTGGAAATGGTAGAAGAAAACCGTTACGACCTGGTATTTCTCGATGAGAATATGCCAGGCATGGACGGCCTGGAAACCCTGAAGCGCATCAAAACCTTAAGCTCCTCACTACCGGTGGTAATGATCACCAAGAGTGAGGAAGAAAGTATTATGGAAGATGCCATTGGCTCCCAGATCTCCGATTACCTGATAAAACCGGTCAATCCCAAGCAAATACTGCTCAGTATCAAGAAAAATCTCGATACCAGGCGACTGGTGAGCGAAAAAACGACCAGCAATTACCAGCAGGAATTTAGGCAGATAGGAATGGACCTGGCTATGGTAAATGACATGGAAGGTTGGGTAGATATGTTTAAACGTTTGACCTATTGGGAATTACAGCTAGATAAACTGGAAGATGAAAGCCTGAATGAAATTCTGCAAAACCAAAAAAGAGAAGCTAACTCCCAGTTTTTTAAATTCATTGAAAGAAATTACGAAGACTGGCTGCACGGTGACGAAGACGCTCCGGTAATGTCGCACACCCTTTTCCAAAAACTGGTCAACCCGCAGATCCAGGAAGGTGAAAAACTTTTTTTAATTGTAGTGGATAATCTGCGTTACGATCAATGGAAGATCATAGAGCCTATTCTGGCAGATTACTATCAGGTGGAAAAGGAGGAAACCTATTTTAGTATTCTGCCCACGGCTACCCAGTATGCCCGTAACGCTCTTTTTGCCGGACTCATGCCTTCTGAGATCGAAAAGCGCATGCCCGATAAATGGGTCAACGACATTGATGACGAAGGAAAAAACCTCTATGAAGAGGATTTTCTGGCCGATCAACTCAGCAGGTTGGGCAAAAGGGATATGAAGTTTTCCTATCACAAAATTACCAATCACGCCAACGGCAAAAAACTGGTAGATAATGTATCGGATCTGCTGCGTAATGACCTCAATGCCATTGTCTACAATTTTGTAGATATGCTTTCCCACGCCAAAACCGACATGGAAGTAATACGCGAGCTGGCCGATAACGACAAAGCTTATCGCTCATTAACTCTTAGCTGGTTCCAGAATTCTTCTATGCTGGATTTGCTGAAAGCCCTGCGCGATAAAGATGTAAAAGTGATCATCACTACCGATCACGGAACCATCAATGTAACAGAGCCTACCAAGCTGGTAGGCGATCGCAACGTAAATACCAACTTGCGCTATAAGGTTGGGCGTAATATGTCTTACGAAGCCAAAGATGTATTTGAGATTAAAAAACCAGAAAATGTCTACCTCCCCCGGCCTAATATCAATTCCCTTTTTGTGTTTGCGAAAGAGAGCTTGTTTTTCGCTTATCCCAATAATTACAATCATTACGTAAAGTATTATCGCAATACCTATCAGCACGGAGGGGTTTCCATGGAAGAAATGATCATACCCTGCGTTAGCCTAACTCCCAAAAGCTAGTATTACTTTTGCAGGATGGCTTTAACATATACGGCTAAAAGTGTTGCCGACCTGAAAGGGATAGCTCGGCAACTCTTAGACAAGTTCAACAATAATGTAATTTTGTTTAAGGGAGCAATGGGAGCGGGCAAAACCAGCCTCATTAAAGCTCTTTGCCAGGAGTTGGGTACAGAAGATGAAGTAAGCAGCCCTACTTTTTCTTTAGTGAATGAATATGCCACTGTACGGGGGCCGTTGTATCATTTCGACTTCTACCGGGTAGAGGATGAGATGGAAGCCTTTGACATAGGATTGGAGGAATATTTAGATTCCGGACATTATTGTTTTATGGAATGGCCTGAAAAAATTAGTAATTTACTAGCCGGAGATTTTGATATAGTGAAGATTGAAGCCAAAGAAGATGGAGAACGTGTAATTGAATTAAGAAGAGCTACGGATGAGTAAACCTGAATTTCTCTCTTTTTCTTCCATGGGCAGCCTGATGCCACAGGAAGAAGTGCTGGAAGTGAAGACTTCCCACCAGAAGCTACATATTGGCATACCCCGCGAAACCTGTATGCAGGAAAAGAGAGTAGGCCTGATACCCGAGGCGGTGCAATTGCTTACCAGCCACGGGCACGAGGTAAAAGTGGAAACCAAGGCAGGCGATGGGGCAAACTATTCTGACGCTGACTTTTCAGAAGCCGGGGCTACCATTGTTTATTCTCCCAAAGATGTTTTTAAAAGTGATATCATACTCAAAGTAGAGCCCCCTTCCCTGGAAGAGCTGGAGCTGATG
>JANQHO010000044.1 GCA_028277105.1 Owenweeksia sp.
AGTGGTGATACCCAGTCCCTGTAATTTTAAGCGGTTATCCGAGTTATCAGTACTTCTGAAGCGGTATTCCAGGTCGAGATCCAGGTATTCTCCTTCGGGCTGGGTGAAAAGATCGCCCTTATCTATGTCGTAAAAACTGTAGTTATGTCCTAACACCAGCCCTGCTACCAGGTGGAGAGGGGAGATACTGTCCAGAAGCAGATCAAATCCGTAATTAAGAGTGGTGTAAAACCATGATTCATAAGCTGATGGGCCTAAGTTGATGGTTTCCCCGGCAAAGCGCTTATTGCCGAAAAGAGCCAGGGCAGTCAGATCGTTATTGAGACGGCCACCGGAGAGATAACGATTTTCAAAAAAGATGGAATTTCCCTTTTTATAAATATCGAAGACTTCGTAACCCGGCTGATAAAAACCAACTGAAAAACCCGTTTGATAGCCGAAACGGATATTGCCATTGATCGAGTTGAGAAAGTCTTCTTTTACAGCATTGGATAAAAATCCCTGGTTTAAAAAGCCAAATACATCACTGAAAGACAGATCAGAATTTTCCACTCCCCCATAGGCTTTCAGTTCCAGGTAGGGCCTTGTTTTAACGGGAAGTTTTACAATCACACTGTCTGGCACAACCTTTTGCTGGGCTAACAACAGAATTCCTGAAAAAATAAAAAGGAGAAGAAAGCTTATTCTTGTCATTTAGTTCGTAAGGTGAGATCGCCTACCAGCTTGAGATCCATATAATTATCACTGTAAAATTTCACAGCCTGGGAAGTAGGTACAGTAGTGAATGCACTTAAAAACACCAATTTTGTAGTGTTTTTGAGATTGGCAATTTCGATTTCGGCAAGGGGAAAACTCAAAGTGGATTTAACCATTTGTATGCTCCGACCGTTAGCATCGGTAAGGGCGGGCTCAATTTTGTCGCTGCTGCTGAGAGTATCCAGAATGTTATTTTGTTCATCCAACAAAACAATTTCTACAATTGATTCCAGGGGAAAAGTATTTTCCGCTACCAGTCTCAGCTCACCTCTCTGCAACCTTCCTTTGGAATCCAGGTCGAAATAATCAAATTCCGATGTATCGGCCAGTGAAATATTGTTCAAGGATAGATTAAGAGGAATTTCAGCTGTTAAATAGGTACTTAAACCATATTCGAGAAACACAAACTGGTTGCGGTCGGGTACAGTGGCAAAGGCGTTGGCAAAAGCATCTACCTCAAAAATAAAACGATCGGGCTGATTTTCGAATAGCTCGTCTATGTTACTATTGCTCTTGTCCAGTTGAAAGGTAGCGATACCGGGACTGGGTTTGCTGGTGGTAGGAGAACTCAAAGTGGCCGGTGGAACAGCTATCAACTGACCTAATTGCGCCCAGTTCAGGTCGGCTTGCGGAAGATTGGGTCCTATCGAAGCTAAACTGTTAAAACGGGCGTGGACCGGAGCACCAAAATAGTTTTCCACTTCAACGGAAAGCTTGAATTCATCGAGATCAAAAGTGCCTCCGGTGAAACCTTCAAAAAAATCTACAAGAGAGGTATCTTCAGATGAAACCGTGTCTTTGCCCAAATAGCCGAAAGCCCTTTTAGCAGTAAGGTTTAATATACCGGTATTGAGATAGATACTGTCTTGCAAAGAGAGGGTAATCAGATTACCACTAGAATCTATCCTGCCTTTTAGAATGGATCCAATGGTATTGAAATCAGGGCTTGCGACTTTTATACCGCTCAAGTCCAGTGTGTAATCTTCAATTGGCACTTCCACGTATTTAGAGGAAGAACCTCCTGGTGCAGCAGCTGGTAAACTTTCATTAATGGTTAAAACAGTTCCGTTCAAAGACGCCTTAGGCAAAACGTAATTAAACACTACTATATCTTCAATAGTACTGGTGGCATCAATAAACAACTTGCCCTCATCAACAACTATCTGTGTCAGTTCAGCGTCATCGAGGTTATCTACTTCACTGTCTGTAGTATCGTTTACAATATTCTGATCGGGAAAAATAGCAGTTGCCGAGGTAGGTATCAGGTCAGTAATAGTAATTTTTATTTCAAGGGCTTTTGATGTATCAATGGGTACGCTGTTAGGATCGCCAGGGGAGTCAATATTTTCCATCACAGCTTTTAGATTTCCTTCCAATACCGTACTGCTGAGGTCTACCGAATCTATGTAAGTAGTATTTGGAGGGATGCTGGCTACATTTCTCATCGCCAGAGGTACTCCGCCACTTTGGTTTTCCAAACGGTAACGGATATTGGTGAGTTCTATGGGAAAGTCATTTTTCAGACTTACTATTAGTAAGCCGCTCTGAAGAGTGATGGTTTGAAAGAATTGAGAAGCGTCAATATTATAGGTTTCCGGCCCAACACCTAAAATAGCCGGTACGTTGGTGGAACCGTTGTGATTACTGACAATAATAAGGCCTATGAAACCCCCGGTTGACCTCGCAAATTGTCCCAGGGTGATCTTATTCTCTACGGTGCGGGTACCCAGGTCAATGCTTTGCAGCTTCACGGTATTGAGAAAGTTGCTGTTGATGGGTTTTATAATTTCATCCAGGGTTAGATCAGACAGGCGGTTGCGATAAACCAAAGATAGTAGACCTTCACCATTGGTCGATAGTACGCTGTCTGCTACGATATCTCCAATATCCAAACGCGATTTTAAAATAGGGGTTAAGGTCTGCACATCCCATTCAGCAGGTTGGGTATCGGGCCGGCAGGCCAAAAACAAAGTACATGTAAAAAATATTATAATGCGTATTATCTTCAAAAGGGATATTTTTGAAACATGCAATATAGAAAACAGCCATCAATAGCAAAATATAGCATTAGTGGCAGTAATTCATATTCTTGAGATAGAATGATAAATTCTATTTTGCAATAATATAATTGTTGTTGTTTGATAATCAATTATATTTGTTCTTAATAAACCTTAACCATTATCTCAGATTCATGCGGAAAGCCGTTATCCTGTCTTTTTTGTTTGTGGCTATTATTTCCTGTTCGCGCGACAAGATCGACTTTGATATGATAGATGATCTCACTGTAAGTCCTGGTTTGCAGGTTCCGGTAGCAAGAGCCACCCTCACTCTAAATGATCTGGTAGTAGAAGATTCCAATTTAACTGTTGATCCCGATAATGCCTTGAGGATTATCTTCCGGGAAGATAGTTTGTTCAGTTTTTCCGCTACTGATTTTGTTGATATTCCCGTGCAGGACCCCGTTGGGGTTCCCCTTGTATCGGGAGGCCCTCCTGTGGATCTGGATATTGACTTGGGTACTCTAGGAGGAGTTGAGCTTACCCAGGCAATATTTGACGAAGGTTATTTCAAATATGATATTTCCTCGGATTCAGTTTATTCCTTTGACGTTGGGATAAGGATAGCCTTTGTAAATGCTACTTTGAATAGTGTTACTTTCGATACTGTTGTTACTCTTCCTTCAGGTACAGTATTCTATGCTGACTCAATTGATATTTCAGGCCTTGATTTTGATTTTAGTAACGGAGGAACGACATTCAATTACATCGGAGTCAGAATAGAGCTGGATAACCCAGGTTCTGTTCCTCCCGGTAAAATATTCAGTTTCAATATTCAGTTTTCCGGTATTCAAATAGAACAGGCCAACGGGTTCTTTGGCCAACGCAATATCAATATACCTTCGGGTCAGTTTGACTTTAATATAGCGGGTTTGGAAAATTTTACGGATGGTTTCTTCTTGGCCAACCCCACTATCAATCTTATTGCTGCCTCATCAATTGGGGCGGGCTTACAGTTAGATCTCGACCTGGACGGTGTAAATGCTGACGGGGATATATCCTCTCTTAATGCAGACCCCATTGTAATTAATAGAGCAACCACTATTAATCAGTTTGACACCAGTATCATTGCCATTAATAATACCAATTCACAGATTGTAGACTTCCTGGCCAGTTTACCGCAGCAAATCCTGTATTCCGGTGAAGCCTTATTAAATCCCAGCACTACTACACCTACTAATTTTATTACCAAAGACAGCAAGGTAGTTATGGGGGTTGAATTAGACCTGCCATTGGAAATAAGCGCTTCTGATATGAAAATTGAAGAAACCATAGACGACTTTAGACTGGCTCAGGATGACAACGCTGATTTTGTTGAATCATTGACATTGTTTTTTAAGACCTTCAGTACCTTTCCCTTTGATGTTGATGTCAATGTCGCTTTCCTGGATTCTTTGAGTGGGGACAGTATTGAAGGGGTTAATATTCCTCTCCTTACTCCAGCTCCGGTAGATGGTAATGGAAGGGTTACCCAACGTGTTACCTCTGATTTCAATATTGCATTTGAGCAAAGCCAGATTGATGGTTTAATGAGAGCTAATAAATTGAGGATAAGCGCGAGGGTGAATACAGCAAATAACGGACAGCAGGTAGTTAAGCTTTATACTGATTACGAGCTGGAGTTAAGACTGGCGGCAAAAACCAAAATTAACTACAACCTAAGCAACGATTGATGATGAAAGCTGTAAAATTATCCCTGGCCCTTTTTCTCATTGCTAACCTGGCTCATTCCCAGTCTGATCTTATTCTGTACAATTTTAATGCTGTACCGCAATCACTGCATGTAAATCCGGCTATGCCTCAGCAAACCAAATTATGGGTGGGCATACCCGTACTTTCGGGATATAGTTTGCACTACCACAATGACGGTTTTAAACTGATCGACCTTTTTGAAAGAGGAACTGATATTAATGCCAACTTCTATAATTTGCTCGACAGACTCAGTCCTGAAAATCAAATTATTATCAGTCAGTCGATGGATCTGTTGGGAATTGGCTTTGAATTGGGCCCTCATGGTTTTATCACCTTTGGAGCTACCCAGAACGTAGATTACAGGATGGATTACCCTGCTGACCTGTTGCGCCTTATCTTTGAAGGAAACGACAGGCAAAGCCAATATAACCTGAATACTTTTGACTATGAGTTGATCTCTAGGACGAACTTCTACGTGGGATACCAGCACAAATTGTTAAATGATAAATTAACTGTTGGCGGTAGGCTGAAGTATATCATTGGCCAGCAACACGCTTATGTGGACAGGTTTAATGCGGCTGTTTCTACCGATCCTAATTTAGATTCCCTTAGCATAGTTACGGATATAAGAGTGAGAACCTCTGGTCCTGCTGAGCTAATAGATAATTCCGATGATCTCGATCCGTTTTCTTTAGCCTTTCCCGGTAACAGCGGCTTTGCTGTAGACCTGGGTGCTAATTATAAAATCACTAAAAAACTCTCCGCCAGTTTTAGCGTATTGGACATCGGCAGTATTAACTGGAGTGACAACAACCGGGACTACGTAAGCTCCGGTGAATTTCATTTTAAAGGCATTGAAGCCGATCTCAGTGATGATGATATAGGTAACTCTTACGATAATATAGTAGACAGCCTGGAAGCAGCCTTTGACTTCAAAGAACAGGATGGTAATAGCTATTCCAAGGCGCTGATGTCCAGGATATTCTTAGGGGTAAACTATGATTTTACTCCTAAACACAGCGTAGGGTTATTATATCACAGTCGGATCTGGAACGGAGAAGCCTTCCACGACTACAGTTTAAATTACGTAGGCCGTTTGTCCAGAGCCTTTCAGTTTACCACTTCTTATTCTATAATTAACGGTACCTACAACAACATAGGAGCAGGCTTTGATGTGAAGATGGGCCCTGTTCAGATCTATATGATGACGGAAAACTTTCTGGGAGTTATGTTCTATGAAAATCTCCAAACCACCAGTTTTAAGTTTGGTATAAACCTTACCTTTTATGGCAAAAAAGAAAAACCGAGAATAGAAGAGCCGACTGCTGTTCCATTTGATGATGATAACTTATGATACTTTCTAATCCAATAAGTCCAGTTAATAATTTTAAATCTCAAACCATGAAAATTTCTAACATTAAATTCTATGTACTTGCCGGTTTTTTGGCACTTACAGCCTGTGAAGGTGAAGAAGATCCTTTTAATACTGATGGGTCAGGATTTGAGTCTCAATTGGCCCAACTATACGTTGATGCGGAAGCCCTTGCTACCAATATTTACAATCGCGTTGACGTAGCTCTCAGAGACAGTGTTTTGAACGCTACCGATTCTGCCATGATAGACGGTGCCAAAGTTACCCGCAGTGGCAGCACGGTTACCATTGATTTTGGAAATGGTGTTACCGGTAGTGACGGTAAGGTACGCAAAGGGAATATCTCCATTACTGAAACCGGGAGCTATATGGTAGCTAATGGTAGTGCTACCGCTGTTCTAAACAATTTTTCAGTTGATGACGAGCCCGTTGCCGGTTCAGTAACAGCTGCCAACCAGGGTAATGACTCTATTCTTATAACAGTTAATAACCTCAATTATAATAACGAGTTTACTTTTCAGTCCACCAAAACGGTTGTTTGGGAGTCAGGTTTTAATACGCCCAATGATGATAGCGATGACCGTTATAATTTGAATGGTAATGGCAGCGGAACAGAAACGGTTGCTTCCAATATGGTTGTTGCTAATATTAGCAATAACTTGGTATTTGACCGCATCTGTGAGCATGGGGTTACAGAAGGAAAAATAGATCTCACCCTCTCCGGAGACAGTGTGAAATATGATAATGTAGGAGTAGATTTCATCGCTGGGGACGGTGCCAATTCTGATGGTTGTGATAATTTAATGAGGATCACTGTCAATCAGAACGGAACCGAAATAACAGTTACCCGTCAATTTTCAGGATTCTAAAAAACATTTCAATAATTGTACTTGGGCCAGCGGTTTTTTAAAAAATCCCTGGCCCTTTTTTCTTTCTCATTATTTCCAGGCTCATAGAATTTCTGTCCACTTATTTCTTCCGGTAAATATTCCTGGTCAGCAAAGTTGCTGTCATACGAGTGAGAATACTGGTAATCTTTACCATAGCCCAGTTCTTTCATGAGTTTGGTTGGAGCATTTCGCAAATGCAGCGGAACAGGCAAGTCGCCCGATTGGCGTACTTCTTCCTGTGCTTTTCCAATAGCCTGATAACTGGCGTTACTTTTAGGTGAAGTAGCGAGGTAAACGGTACATTGGGATAGAATGATCCGGCTTTCGGGCCAGCCAATTTTCTTTACAGCGTCAAAGGTGGAATTTGCCAGGAGTAATGCATTAGGGTTGGCATTGCCAATATCTTCAGCTGCCAGGATCAAGAGCCTGCGAGCTATGAAATCAGGATCTTCACCACCTTCTATCATACGTGCCAGCCAGTAAACTCCGGCATTGGGATCACTTCCCCTGATAGATTTGATGAAAGCAGAGATAATATCATAGTGCTGTTCGCCCTGTTTATCGTAAAGAGCTGGGCGGTTCTTGAGTATTTGCTCCACCAGTTCATTGGTAATAGTATCTCCTTCTTCAATATTTCCAGCCGTAAGTTCCAGTGTATTCAACAGCTTCCGGGCGTCACCACCGGAATGCCTTAAAAGAGCCTGGTCTTCCTGTACACGGATCTTTCTGTCTTTTAACCATTTGTCATTGGCCAGGGCCCGCTGATACATTTTTTGCAGATCTTCTTTTCCCAGCGATTTGAGAATGTAAACCTGGCATCTTGACAAAAGGGCAGAAATTACTTCAAAGCTCGGGTTTTCGGTAGTGGCCCCAATAAGGGTAATAATCCCTTTTTCCACGGCTCCCAATAAGCTGTCTTGCTGCGACTTACTGAAACGATGTATCTCATCAATAAATAATATAGGAGTATTGCTTCCCGCAAAAAGCCCTTTTTCTTCTGCCTTTTTTATGACATCTCTTACTTCTTTAACGCCTGAATTTATGGCACTAAGGGTATAGAAAGGCCGTTCAGCTGTCTGGGCAATTAAACCTGCCAACGTAGTTTTGCCAACTCCCGGTGGCCCCCAAAAAATAAGGGAAGGGACGATTTTTTTATCCAGTAATTTTCTCAGCGAACCATCTTTTCCCAAGAGCTCCTCCTGTCCGATAAATTCATCAAAAGAAGTTGGCCTCATTCTTTCAGCCAATGGTGCAGCCATAGTTTATAAATTTTAAAACAAGGTAAAAGTAGTACATTTAATATCCGAGATGAACACCTATCACGACCCTCAGGAAGAAACAAAGTCTAAGGCTCTTAAACGCTCAAGATCATATATTTATACTCCATTTTATTTTATAGTTCTCATATGGTTTGTTTTTTGGCTGGATAACCGCTTCAGCCTTGATCTTTACACTCATGGGATTTATCCCCTGCATTTTAAGGGTTTGCAGGGTATAATTTTTACTCCTCTCATCCATGGTAATCTTACCCATTTGGCCAATAATACTATTCCCCTAATAGTTTTGGGAGCCGGGTTGTATTATTTCTATCCAAGAATCGCTAATACAGTAGCGTTGATATCGTGGGGCAGCTCGGGTTTGGTAGTCTGGCTTATAGGCCGGGAAAGCTTTCATATAGGGGCATCGGGCCTCATCTATGCCCTGGCTGGGTTCATTTTTTTAAGCGGTGTTTTAAGAAGGCAAGCCAATTTGCTAGCCCTTTCACTTTTGGTAGTCTTTCTTTACGGAAGTTTAGTATGGGGCTTATTTCCCATAGAAGAAACCATTAGTTGGGAGGCTCATCTGGCTGGTTTTATGAGCGGCTTTGCCCTGGCTATATATTACAGGAAAACCGGGCCTCAAAGAAGAACATACAGCTGGGAGTTAGAAGAGGAAGAGAATGAGGAAGTTGAAGAAATTTTTGTCGAAGAAGAGGATCACAAAGGTGATGACGGAAATGAAGTGTGGAGCCAGTATGCCAACAGCAAACACGGTATAAGGTATATTTACAAAACTAAACCTAAGGATAAGCAAGAATGAGGCAATTGATAACGGTATTTATACTGATGACGTGGGGGATTAATAGCTATTCACAACAGTATCTCTATTTGAAACGTCCGGGAGAAGTTCCTCAGAAGCGGTTAGAGATCAATGACGCCCTCAAGATCAAAATGCAGGACTCACCTGTGTGGGTAAGCGGAAAGATCACCTCTATCAGCTCAAAAAGCCTAACGATAAATGAAAAAGTCTATCCTCTTTCGGATATTACAGCTATGCGGACTTATAATCAAATGCTGAGGTTTGGTGGTTCCGCTTTTTTTATTGGAGGTTTGATGTTTACCGGTATAATCTTTACAAACCGGGTGATCAATGACGATGAGCCCCTGTTACGGCCAGGCCAGATAATCCTGGGCTCTTCACTGATAGCAGGAGGAGGTATAATGCGCTGGCTTAGCCGCAAAACTTACAGAAGCTCAGATGGCTGGCGGTTTGAAGTAATTGATCTCGATAAAGAATTTACAAATGAGTAAGAAGGCTGTGGTAATAGGAGCAACCGGCCTGGTAGGGAAACACCTGCTGGAATACCTGCTGGAAGATGACTTCTATTCTGCTGTAACTGTTTACGCCCGCAAGCCCTTAGAAAAAGAAAATCCAAAGCTGACGCAAATAATTGGTGATTTGCTGGATGATGATTTCTTTGGTGATTGCATAGAGGCAGATCACACTTTTTGTTGCATAGGTACTACTCAGAGTAAAACCCCTGACCTGAGCCTTTATAAGAATATAGATTATGGCATCCCGGTAAGAGTAGCCCAAATGGGTCTAAAAGGCGGTATGGATAAGTTCCTCGTTATCTCTTCTATGGGTGCTAATGAGAAAAGCCACTTGTTTTATCCCCGGGTTAAAGGTCAAATGGAAAAAGCCCTTAGAAAGATGGGTATCCCTCATTTGCATATTTTCCGTCCTTCGTTGATATTGGGCAAACGCGATGAATTCAGGGTAGGGGAAAAGCTGGGGATATTTCTATACAAGATCTTCGGCTTTCTGATACCAGCTAAATATAAAGGTATACAGGCCACTACTATTGCCAGGGCCATGCAAAAAATAGCGAAAGGCAATTACTCCCAAACAGTTTATCTTTCTCACGAAATTCAAAAGGCAGGATCAGATTAATTTTGTGAAAAAATTACAATTCAATTAGCAGATAATTAGATTGTAATAATTTTTTATGGCTCAAATGAGTTAAATTTGCCGTACATCATAGATGTCTAACCCATGCAGGAAGCCCCAACAAGGCCAGAGGTCAAATATGAAGAAGAATATCATTTGAGAAGGCACGAAAGCCTCTTAAATGATAGTTATTACCAGGCCAGGGCAGAGGTAGCTATGCGCAAGTTTTTTTCGGGTTACAACATTGCTAATATGCATATACTTGACTTTGGTTGCGGTTTTGGGCAAAATATCTATCTTCTACCCAATGCAGTAGGCTACGATATTTCACAGTTCAGCTTGAAACACGCCCGGAGAAAAGGTATAAAAGTTACCGATGACCTGGATAACCTGGAGGATGAAAGCTTTGATCTGGTTTTTTCATCTCACGTATTGGAGCATCATCCTTATCCAAAGATCATGATACAATCCATGCGGTCGAAACTCAAAAAAGGCAAGGAGTTATACCTCGTAATTCCACATGAAAGACATGGAAAAGCCAGCTTTGAATTGGATCTGAACCAACATCTCTACAACTGGAATTTTCAAAATATCAATAATCTCCTGCTTACCAGCGGCTTTGAAATCCTGGAAAACCGTTATTTGCGAGGAATAGGCTACGATAAACTCTTGCCTTTGCACAAGATCAGCTTTGAGCTGTACTATCGGGCTACTAATCTGGTATCCCGGTTTACCGGTATAAAAGAACTCATGGTAAGAGCCCGTAAAGTGTAATTATTCTTCCTGGCTGCCCTTTTTTGCGGCCATGCGGAACCTGATGGAATAATAGATTATTATGATGCCCAGAAATATGCTGTACAGGCCTACGAGGTAGGTAAGCGCTTTGGCACTCTCAAAGGGATTCATGATAATGAGCGCTCCAAGGGCTACCGAGACGACACCGTTTAAAAACAGAAAAAAGCGATTGCCGTTTTGCCTCAATCCCATAAAAAGCTGGGATAATCCCATTAAAACAGCACTTCCACCAATAATGTAGGCAAAAATATTGGTAGCAGAAACAGGATAAGCGAGGATGAGTAAGCCTAGTAATAACTCCAGTATGCCTATAGTGAACAGTAAATTCCAACGCTTATTCAGGCGCCAGATTCGCCAACCCCAGGCTGCTAGTATAAGCCCGAAAGCCAAAAAGGTAAGCCCCAGGAACTGGACGAGTTTGGTTAGGACAAACTCAGTATTAAATACGGCTAAACAGCCTAACAAAACCAGGAAAAGACCTTGAGTTGAGAGTATCCACCAGTTTCTTTTAAAAGCATTCATCGGTTTTCGTTTTATCGGTTGAAGATAGTACTCTTTGCTCAGGGTTGATCAGAATTTTTCAAATACTCCCAGGCCAAAAAGTGCAAAATCGTATTTAACAGGGTCGACAGGGTCCAGCTTGCGGAGTTGATTATCCAATTCCTCTACAGCCTTCCAGTCGTTTTGTTTGCGTTGCAATAATTTTAGCTTGCGGGCAACGTTGGCGGTATGCACATCCAGCGGACAAGACAACAAAGAGGGACTGATCTCTTTCCAAATCCCGAAATCCACTCCTTTACGGTCTTTTCGCACCATCCAGCGCAAAAACATATTCAATCTTTTGCAGGCCGAATTACTAAAAGGGTCGGATACGTGTTTACGGGTTCGCGCCAGGTGCCCCTTCTCAAAAAAAACGCTGCGGAAGCGGCCCAGGGCATTTTTGAGGCTGGTTTCTCCCGGCTTTACGGTAAAAAGCCCCTCCAGGCCATTGTAGTGGGTATAAATGTTATTCAGGGAATGAATAAAATAGAGCAGGTCATCCGAATTAAAGGTGCGGTGCACAAACCCCTCTAATCTTTCGAGGTCTTCTTCAGAGTGATTTTTCACAAAATCAGCCGGGGCATCATCCAATAGATGCATGAGCCTGGAAGCATTTCTAATAATGGTTTTCCGTTGCCCCCAGGCAATGGTAGCAGAGAGGAACCCCGCTATCTCAATATCTTCTTTTTGACTGAAGCGATGGGGAATACTGATGGGGTCACTTTCAATGAAGTCAGGTGAGTTATACTGCCTGGCTTTAGTGTTCAGAAAAAGGGCGAGCTCCTTTTTATTCATGCATTCTTTTTCTGACAATCGCCCGGACCTTTTCCAGGTCGTCAATGGTATCCACGGGAATACTGTTAATAGGAGTAATACCTATGCGGATATTCCTGCCGTTTTCCAGCCAGCGGTTCTGTTCCAGCGATTCGGCCTTTTCCAGTATGGTTTGCTCCATCGCGGCAAAGTCTTTTAAAGCTGAGGGAGTATAGGCGTACATACCCAAATGCTTGTAAAAAGTGTGATGATCCATCCACCTACTTTTGTGAATATTGTGGATGTGAGGAATGACCGAGCGGCTGAAATAAAGAGCATTGTTCCCGTGATCGAAAACCACAAAGCACTCACTTTGGTTGTACAGGTCTTCGGCACTGCTTACAGGAATGACCAATGTGGCCATTTCCGTATCCTCTCTTATGAAACACTGGGTTAAAGCATCTATCTGAGCGGGGTGTAGCAAAGGCTCATCCCCCTGTATATTGATGACAATATCAGGAACATCGTTGTCTTTTGTTTTAACGATATCAAGGGTTTCTATACAACGATTGGTACCGGTAGTATGATCAGGGCTGGTCATCACCACTTCCCCGCCAAAGCTATTTACTACCGAAAAAATGCGTTGATCATCGGTAGCTACTACTACTTTATCCAAGGCTTGTAAGGCGCTTTCGTATACCCATTGTATCATGGGTTTGCCTTCAATGTCAACCAGGGGTTTGCCTTCTAAGCGGGTGCTGCCATAACGGGCGGGGATTATGCCTAAAGCCTTCATCAGATTATAATTTTGCTGCAAAGTAAATCTATCTAAAGCAGATAAGCAGGCAATTCTTAATTTAGCTGTATGGCTACAAACAGGGACAAGCTTTTAAAGGGAGTAAGGTTTTTGGCTGTTGGTTTTCCCTTTATTTTTATGGGACCTGCTTTAATGACCTGGCAAGGCATCCCTCAATATCACAATGGCAATTACATCTGGCTTATTCTCAGTATTGTTTTTATGCTCACAGCCGCTTTTTTTGCGGTTAGGGGCCTGAGAGCTATCCTTTCGGCTTTTTTTGACGGGGAGTAAGCAGATGTTAGGACTTGCAGGATTTTAAAGTTATGAAGTTCATCGAAGCCATTTCGACTGGAGTCCGTAAAGACTTAATACAGCTGGTGATTCCCGGATTGAGTAAGAAAAGCTAGGGAACATAAATTCACGGAATATAATAGCGGGAAAATAATCAATTCAATTAGGCCAATTGGATTTCCAACTGCTTTTTGAAGCGCTTAAAAAAAGTATAGCGGTCTTTTTCTCCTGAGCCAAAAATGGGCTGGGCCAGTTTGATATGTTCTTTCCAGTGGCTTTTAAACAGTTGTATGGCGTTGGGGTTTTGAGTGGAAATAAAATGAATGCCCTGGAAGCCATTCATCAATAGGCTGTTATGGCCCATTTCCAGCAAACCGCTGTTGTTCATTACGCAGAAATCAGAAGCATATATTTCCAGTTTGCCCCTTTGCTTCTGCGATACCGAAAGCCATTTTTTGTAGTTCTCAAATAAACCAACCAGGTCATTCTTAAGTTCCTCAAATTCCAGGAGGTTGATGTAGTCCATGTGGTGCCAGTGACGCAGTTGCTCCATTTGGTTGTAAATACCCCAGTTATACCATATTTCCCTGGTATTCAGGTTGAGGTAGGTTTTAAAGATGGCATTGCCCAATTGTAAGATAGCTTGCGGTACCGGGCCTTTAACCGGAATTCCCCCGCATTTGGTCCACACCGAAATCTTATAGGCCATGAGCCGGGGAGTGGAATAGAAGCAAAAGAAAGGCAGGTCCCGTGCCACATAATAAAGTTGATAGCCTTGCTCTGCCGCGTTTTGCAGGAGGATCAGAATATTGTTAAAGTATTGGGCCAGGCTTTCCCAGTCGTTGAAATGACGGAGTTTACCGCTGATGAAGTCAGTTTGATTCAACTCCTGAAAACCATAATGGAGCTGAGGTACTTTTTTGCTTATTTTAAGGTATTCTTCCCACAGCAGCTTCTTTTCTCCCCTTATACGCCTGTACACATTACTGGGGTCCAGATCCAGCAGTTCGCCCAGCCAGTCTGCCAGATTGATGTCTTGGGGCAGCTCTTGTTCCAGTTGTTTAAAAAAACGCTGCTGTATTTGGTTTTCACGGGTACTCATAATGAAGTGGCTATATTTTAATATGATTGGGCTAAAGTAAAAATTTAGTTTAGTAATGTGTTACTAATGTTTACATAAAAAATAGTATTTCAATGTAAGCTTTTGCTATTCAGTTTTTTAATTACAATTCTGGCGAAAATCGCCAAAGAATTTTTGCAATAGGCGAATATTGCCTTGTATCATCTTTTGTACATATACAATTTTGAAAAAAATTATCAGAACTTCAAGTATAAAGTTGAACAAAACTTGACAATTAATCCAAATATGAAAACAATTAAATTCTTAACCCTTGCACTAGCCCTGCCAGTTATGATGACAGCCCAGAGCGAAGTCTTAATGTTGTCCTCCTATAATGTGAGTTACAGCCATACCGCTACCATACCCGAAACTATGACATGGGATGAAACGGACTTCATGTTGAGAGGGCATCTCAAGCCCATCCATCAAGAGAAAAGCGTTACCCAGGAAGTGCTGGACGATTACCAACTGCGAACCACCATTGAGATCAGTTCGCGGGATGACGAGGAAGAATGGATGAATCTGCCTTACAAGTTTGTATTTGATTGTGAGCGTATGCGCGGCTATGACAAACACGGTGAATTGATAACGGATATACCCTTAAGCGATGATGAACTGGCAGCTTGTAACCAGCAGCGTGAAGAGATAGAACAACACGGTTATTCCATCGGCTATACTCACTTTCCCATGCCCGAACCGGAAAATTTTGATTATCTGGAACAAGAAGGCTTTACCATAAACCAACCTTTACCGGGAGTAATAGAAATATCAAAAGAAGACGAAAATTTTGTAGAAATATTCAACCAAACGGACTTAAGCATAATTTCCATTACCCTGGAAGAGGAGAGTTTTAACGAAATAATCAATCACTACGAATACTTTGAAAGTTGGGGCTACCTGCCTGTTTCTGAAGTAAAACGGCAAAATCTGTCCAACGGTATTGTAATAACTGACACCGAGATATACACTAACCACCAAGTAGAAGGACATATAGAACCTCAGGAGCCCCTGGATACAGATTCCAATGGCGAAACGGTGAGCCTGATGCCCAATCCCGTTGAAACTACAGCAGTGGTACGTGTAGAGGATGCCCCCGGAGGTCTGCAAGCCATAGACGTATACAGCCTGCAAAGTGAACTGTTGCTGAGCCTGGAAGGTAACGGACAGACAGAACAAGAGATCGACCTGCAAAGCCTGACCCCTAACCTTTATGTTTTAAAGGTACAAACCAGTCAAAACAGCCATTCATTGATATTTGAAAAAAATTAACCTAAATTAACCTTATTATTATGAAAACTATCAGAAGCATATTCTTCATCATATTATTAGCCCTGTTTCCCCTCATCTCCCAAGCCCAGCCCTGGAGCATAGATTCTATCAAAAGAATTAACCATGAGTTTACAGCGCAAGCAGGTGTTTTTTTGCAACAATCTACTGTAAGCGGCTTTCGGGACGGTTTTTTCCTGCACGGCCTGGGCGGTAAACCCGAGTCATGGAACGAAACCGCTTTAAAGCTAGAATCCGATTACTACCTGAAACAGCACGTAGCCGATTACCGCAACTGGACGAATACCGATCTGGTAGGAGCGGGAAAATCCGTGAGTGACTGGATACAGCAGAAAAACAGTACTTTGGAAGGACCACCTAGTAAAGCCATAGCTATAGCCCACAGCCAGGGCGGAATGGTGGCCAAAGCTATGGAATATACCGCCATAAATGACCCCGTTCTTTATCCTCGCAGGTTTGGTGGTTTGGTAACTTTCGGCACCCCTCACGGAGGAGCTATGATCTTAAATAATGGCGATCCCAAAGGCACAAAAAAGCTAATTCAGGCCTTTGTCAACGATGGTTGTCAGAAATTTGCCCGCTCAGAAATAAATAACCTCATTGCCAGTAATTGGTGGGTGGGAACACTTACTTCAATGCTGAATATTGATGAAATATTAAATACTACTATTCCTGAAGCCACTTGTGGAGCTTTTGCTAATACGCTTATACCTTTATTAATGGACGACCTGGCTACCGATATCACCACCGATTACAATGTCGGCAGCCCCATGGTAAATACACTCAACAACATGAACAGCTCTATTCCTGTGGTAACTTTTTACGGGGAGGAAGAGCAACCTGTATTTTACCGTACCATCAGTTCCTTTACCATAGAATCACGCGATATAACGGCTACTGATCCCTATACAGCGGGCGATGATGACAGCAAGTATATCAGTTCAGCCAATAGCATGATGTCACACTACTATACACGGTATCAGGTATCATTACAGCATAAGAGATGGCATGCTAAGCAGTATAGAACCTATTCACGCTTAGCATGGCTTTTTCCACCCTTAGCTTTTAAAGCCAGTCATCACTGGGAGCAAGCTAGGCGGAAGGCAAATAATGCAGATGCTGCTTTTGGTGCTTATAAATGGCTGCACAATGCCAACGACAACTGGCTGGAGATTATTGGGGCTAAATGGGATTCCGTCTACAATGCTGCCCCGGCAAACGAATGCCGGTGTACCTACACTTACTCTAACGGGCAGTCTTTAGGCACAGCCCAACACCCCATTATCCATGAATTCTCTACGGTAAGCAACGGAGTATGTCATTATTTTAGCGGAAATGTAACGGTAAAACGGGAGGTAGTTGCTTCTGCGTATCCCCACTACGACTGTTTGGTGAAGTATTACCAGATAAACGGGAACTATGTGGAGTATTTGGGAACCCGCTGGGAATCCAACCAGGGCTGCCTGACCACTACCTTCACGGCCAATAAGAACTGTGCCAATAAAGTGGATTACCGGATCATAGAGATCACCGACCCCAACGATGGGGTAGTGACCGCCCAAAGCGCTACAGATTACCCCCAGGCTGTAGCCCGGTGGAAAATGAAAAACACTAATCACCAGCAGATGCGGAATTGCACGGAAACGAAAAGGGCTTTTGAGGATTTATTTGGTGGAGACATTCCGAATACTGATTTTTTTCATACTGATAACCGATGAGAATGTTGACTTACATATTCGTAAGTATCTTTTTATTCATGCATGTATCATGTGAGAAAAAGACCGAAGAGCCCGGCCCGATTGACCCCAACCCGCCCCAAAACAATCAACTGGAAGTAGTATGGCGCCAAAATCTTTTGCCCACTGGGCAGGAGAGCGCCTCTATGTCGCCAGTGTTGTGGGAAAACCGGGTATTATATACCGCCTATGGTGATTACAATGGCCAGCAAACCCCTTTACTCTTTTTAGATACGGCAACAGGGGAAACTAAAAAAGTAATGAACCTCGGTGGTTCTCCCACCTTTTTCAATTGGGAAAAGCAACAACAGAAGGGACATCTATTGTTCCTGAATCAGAGAGATCATATTGACTGTATTAATCTGAATACCCAATCCATTCTCTGGCAGCAAAGCTTTGTAAAGGATGGTAGCTCACAATGCTATATCATTGATAACTACGTCTATCGAACGGTACGTTTTAATGGTTCATTGCCCAATTTATCAGCCTCCGTTATGCGATCTCCCCTTTATCAATCCAACTGGGAAACGATCTATACCTTTACCTCAGACAATAATTATTCTGTGGGCTTTGATTGTGTGGCAGGGACCCATTTATCCAATGGCGATAACCTTATCCTTTTTAAGAGCGGCCACTGGAACTTTGATGAGTCCCGTGGTCGTATGGATCTGTTTTGCTATAATATGAGTGCCGATAGCCTATATTGGAGAATCAAAGGAATAGAAGGCATAGATGGAGGAGTGATTCCTATACAGGTAGAGGATAGTATTGTATATTGCCCCGGAGGACGCGAGTTTTTTGCAGTGAATCTCTACACCGGAAAAAAGATTTGGGCGTTTGATTACGGTAGTCGCTCCCCCGGTGATCATTTCGGACATGGCGATTTTTACATCAACGGCAATCGTATTTTAATAAAACCTTCAGGCGATCATTTAGCTGTCCTTAATCGCTTTACCGGAGATGAAATCCATTACCTGGACAACATGGGCTTTACCATGCAGGGTCGTTTTACGCACTTTGAAGGCAAGCTGTTTTATATAGCCGATGCAGACTTGATCATAATAGATGACTATAGCGGGGAACGGTTATTACCGGAAGACCGACAAAACCATCTGGGCAAGCTCACCGAGAATGCCATCATTGACCCGGTGCGCAGGGTAATGTATCTCTGTAATTATCACGAGGCACTTTGCGTTAAGCTGCCGGATGATTTGTAAGATTTAACTACAAGAAATATTGATTTCTATTCTCATTTTAAGTCCTAATTCAGAAAAATGAAGAACTCGATTTTATATACCGGAATTCTCTTTGTCTTATTTTCTTTCTTAGTACAAGGGCAGACCAGCAAGGGTAGCTGGTTGATCGCTGGTACGTCAAATTTTAGAGTATCATCCGGTATTTCAAGTGTTAGATCGGATACCAGTAATGGTATGTCTGACGATTTCATCAATATAATTTTCAGCCCTCAGGTAGGTTACTTTTTGGTTGATGATTTAGTTTGTGGCTTACAAACATCACTATTATATAACGATAGAGAAAGTGGAGATAATGATATAACTACTGTTGCTGCCTCTATTGGCCCTTTCGTAAGGTATTATTTTAGTAACACTTCCAATAATATAAGACCAATTATACAGAGCAGTGCAAATTATGGTTATATGGAAAGTTTCGGTTTGGATTCATATAATACAAAAATGTATTCCTTTCAATTGGGCGGTGGACTAGCCATTTTCCTCAAGGAAAGCATTTCTATTGATTTTACCATTGAGTACATTCTTGTTTCAGAAATACCAGACGATACTACTGATTTGAGGTTAATTTCTAATGGGCTAAGCGGGGGTTTTGGAGTTTCAGTTCTACTCTAAGATCATTGACACAAATTTCAGGTATAAAATCTATGACAAGCATCAAATACTTTCTGGCTATTGCTATAGTAGCCTTAATTTACAAAACGGGAAATGCCCAGCTGGCAACCCTCTCTCTAAGCAGATATATAGAAGGTAATACTTATCAACTAGATGATGATTATTCTTATGAAGCGATTGCGGTACCTAGTTGGGGAACCAAAATGGAACTGAGCTATCAAATAATCAGGCAGGATTTTGCCCTTACATACGAATGCGGGATTGGCAAACAACAGATCAATGAGATAAATAACCCTTTTATTTCTATTAGTCAATATGAAAGAGTGGAATTAGTAAACTACATAGGTTTTGAATACCGGCCGGCTTTAAGTGAGAAATGGAAGTTGAGGCTAAGAGGGGGTATAGGAGGCAGTAATCGAATATCCTTTAATTACCGCAGTAATGATATAAGTAATGATATAGGAAGTTCCTTTGCACCAGGTTTCAAGGCTCAAGCTTTATTTCAACTAAGAACTTCCTCTAAAACAGCGTTCAGCTTTGGGCCTCATTATTCCTACCGGCAGGATGAAGGGGAAATACTGAATAGTACTAATTCATTCGGGCTAACCCTGCAATTCGATTTTTTAATAGTAAAGTGATTTTTTAATATAGCTCAAAACTTTTTATCACAATATTTAATAAAATAAAACCAAACAAAATGAGAATTTCAATTTTCCTTAGTGCTGTTATTTTTATTGCTTTTAGTTATACCGGATACGGGCAAACTGAAAAGGGCAAGTTTTTTATGGCGGGAGGCTCTGCTTTTAGTTTTTCATCAGGTACTTCTGAGTCTAATGATAATCAGGGTAATAGTGGGTCAAATGATTTACTCTCGATTACACTGACCCCTCAGGTAGGTTATTTTTTGGCTAATAACTTTGTTGCAGGGATACAAATACCGTATAGTTACACTAAATCTGAAAACCAAGCAGCCAGTTTCAGCACATCGTCTTTTCTGATCGGGCCCTTTCTCAGATATTATTTTAGTACTTCAGTCCCCATCTTAAAGCCGTATTTGAATACAGCTGTCAGTTTTGGTAACACTAAAGATAAAACAGAAATACCTTTCCTTCTGGTTGATGATGAGTCAACATCCAGATTAACCTCTATTCAATTAGGTGCAGGGTTGGCTATTTTTCTCAGTGAAAATGTCTCCATTGATTTTATATTAGAGTACAATTACGCATCTGACAGGCCTGAAGAAGATACAGAGATAGAGCTAACTACTGATTCGTTTAGAGCAGGCATAGGAATTGGGGTATTTTTTTAGGTTGATAAGTGCAAAGAGCTTTTAATTTTGGTACTCATTATTCCTGCCGGCAAGATGAAGGGGAAATATTGAAGAGTACTAATTCATTTGGGCTTACCTTGCAATTCGATTTTTTGATCAACGAATGATTTGATAACAACTACCTTAAATAGCAGGCTGTTCATCAGTATCATGATTTTATTGTGCTTGGCGGCTTGCCAAAAGCCGGAAAAGATATATGTTGTAGCAGACGATCGCGAGATCGATCCCGAAAATTTTCCCGGCTTGTTATCTGGACAGAAATATACTCTTATTTATGCCTGGACAAGCTGGTGTGGCCCCTGTCGGCACAGTCTTAGAGAACACCTGCCTGTTTACCGGGCAAGGTTTGATAGCTTGGGTTTGGACGTCAACATCACCACAATATTATTTGATGGGGATATGCCAAAAAACTACGACCAATTAATTGCTAATCTGCATCATGAAGGTTTCAGTAATCTTTGGTATCAAACCAGCCTGGATCTTCCCTATGCCCATAAATCGGCAATGAACGCTCTTTTTGCCAATAATCTGGAAGGTTACGAAAAATCGAAAGGAGTGCCTGTCATTCTACTGGTAAACAAAGAGAGTCGCGTTTTGAAAAACGATTTTCCCAATTCTATTGAAGGTTCCCTGGATAGTTTTGCAAAGATCTTAGAGGCTTATTTGCGATCAAAAGATTAATTCTCTGACCTTTCCCCTCAAAACCGGCAATACTTCTTCTTCAAACCAGGAGTTTTTCTTCAACCAGAAACGGTTGCGGGGCGAAGGGTGAGGTAGAGGTAAATAGCCCGGTAGGTAGGCCTGATAATTTTTTACGGTTTCGGTGAGGTTTCCCTTCTTTTGCTTTTTGAGATAATAAGCCTGGGAATACCGCCCGATCAGTAAGGTGAGTTGCAAATCCGGCATTTGCTCTAACAAAGGCTGGTGCCAGAGGGGGGCACACTCCGGCCGGGGTGGCAGATCACCTGATTGTCCTTTGCCCGGGTAACAAAAACCTATGGGCATGTGCGCGAATTTTCCGCTATCGTAAAACACCGATTTATCCACTCCCAGCCATTTGCGCAGCAGGTCACCACTGGGGTCATTCCAGGGCAGGCCGCTTTGGTGTACCCTGGTTCCCGGAGCCTGGCCGATGATAATGATCCTGGATTGGGTGCTGGCTACCACCACCGGACGCGGCCCCAGGGGTAAAAATTCAGCACATACCGTGCAGGCTTTTATTTCCTGCAATAAATGTTTCATTTGAGTTTTGCTTGCAGCAAAAGATATAAAAACTAGCTGAGCTTATCAGCTATATAACGGGCGGTATAGCTTTCCTCTATTTTGACCAGCTTTTCAGGTGTCCCCTCGAATACCAGATGGCCGCCTTCCTCCCCACCTTCAGGCCCTAGATCGATCACCCAATCGGCACATTTAATAACATCAGGGTGGTGCTCTATAACTAAAATAGAATGCCCTTTTTTAATAAGAGCGGAAAAGGACTGCAACAGTTTTTTAATATCGTGAAAATGCAAGCCGGTGGTGGGCTCGTCAAAAATAAAGAGCTGGTGGTTGTCACTTTGCCCCTTACCCAAAAAAGTAGCCAGTTTAATACGCTGGGCCTCACCTCCGGAAAGGGTGCTGCTGCTTTGCCCCAGGGTAACATAACCCAGCCCGACATCCTGCAGGGGCTTCAGCTTATCGGCTATTTTGCGCTGTTTGTGTGTTTCAAAAAAATAAATGGCGTCATCTACCGTCATTTCCAGGATGTCAAAAATGCTTTTCCCTTCAAATTTCACCTCCAGTATTTCCGGCTTAAAGCGCTGGCCATGGCATTCATCGCATTTGAGGTGTACATCGGCCATAAACTGCATCTCGATAGTGATCTCACCTTCGCCCTGGCACTTATCGCAACGCCCCCCGTCTATATTAAAGGAGAAGTAGCCGGTTTTGTAGTTCCGCGCTTTGGACAGCTTTTGCGAAGCATACAGGCTGCGGATATCGTCATAGGCCTTTACATAGGTAACCGGATTACTACGGCTCGATTTGCCAATGGGGTTCTGATCGACAAATTCCACATCGGTTATTTTTTTCCAATCGCCTTCCAGGGCGGTGTGTTTACCGGTTTTATCGCCATAGCCACCCAGGCGCTTTTTCAGGGCAGGGTAGAGCACTTTGCGGACAAGAGAGCTCTTTCCCGATCCACTTACCCCGCTTATGACACTGAAGCAGTGCAAAGGGATATTGACATCGATATTTTTCAGGTTGTTTTCCCTCGCTCCTTTGACGGTGATGAATTTTCGCGCCTCCTTGCGTTCAGCGGGAACCTCAATCAAGTCGGTACCGGCCAGGTAACGTCCGGTATGACTATCCCCTACGCTTGTAATCCTGTCGGCCGTACCTGAAAAAACCACTTTTCCGCCACCACTACCTGCTTCCGGTCCTATATCAATGATCTGATCGGCAGCATACATCATTTCTTCATCGTGTTCTACCACTACCACGGTATTGCCCAGGTCGCGCAGATTCTTCACAACGTTTATCAGCCGTTCGGTATCACGGGGATGCAGGCCAATGCTGGGCTCGTCTAAAATATAAGTTGAGCCTACCAGGGCACTGCCCAGCGAAGTAGCCAGGTTGATCCGCTGTGATTCCCCCCCGGAAAGAGTATTGGAAACGCGGTTAAGGGTAAGGTATCCCAAACCCACCTCCCGGAGGTATTTCAAGCGGCTGTTGATCTCAATTAAAAGCCGTTTGGCGATTTGAGTTTCATAGTCTGTTAATGTCAATTGTTCAAAATGCTCTGCCAGCTTGTCGATAGGCATATTCACCAGTTCAGTGATCGCCTTGCCGCCAATTTTTACATAACGGGCTTCCTTGCGCAAACGCGTTCCACGGCATTCGGGACAAACGGTTTTACCGCGATAGCGCGAAAGCATCACCCGGTATTGGATCTTATAGCTCTTGGATTCGATGTATTTGAAAAAATCGTAAAGGCCGTGAAAGTGCTGACTGCCGTTCCAGAGCATCTCTTTCTGGTCATTGGTAAGCTCAAAGTAAGGTTTATGAATAGGAAAGTCAGCCTGGGCTGCTCCTTTGATAAACTGATCTTTCCATTCCTGCATTTTTTCCCCTTTCCAGGCGGCAATGGCCCCTTCGTATACCGAAAGGCTGCTATCGGGTATTACCAGGTCTTCGTCAATGCCAATTACACTGCCAAAGCCTTCGCATTTTGGGCAAGCTCCGAAGGGGTTGTTAAAACTAAACAGGTGAATTGAAGGTTCTTCAAATTCTATCCCGTCTTCTTCAAACCGATTGGAGAATTCGGTTTCTTTTTCGCGATCAGCCTGGGCTACCCGGCAAATGCCGCGGCCTTCAAAAAAAGCGGTTTGTACCGAATCGGCCAGGCGGTTGCGGTTTTCTTCCGCAGTCAGGTCGGCCGTAAGGCGGTCGATCACAATTTCCAATTTGTCTTTTTCCGGGTCGGTTTTTTGAGGGTCGACTTCCTCTATGCGCAATACTTCATCATTAACAGCCAGGCGGGCGTAGCCCTGTTGCTGCAAAATATTGAGTTGATCTTTCAGTTCACGCCCGTGGAGCAGCAAAGGGCATTTAATGTATAAACGGGTGGTATTATCAAGCTGTGCGATATAGTCAATTACATCTTTTACCCGGTGGCGTTTTACTTCTTTATCCGATACAGGGCTAATCGTTTTGCCAATGCGGGCGTAGAGCACCTTCATATAATCGTAGATCTCAGTGGTGGTACCTACGGTAGAGCGGGGGTTGCGGGAAATTACCTTCTGCTCTATGGCTACTGCAGGTGAAATACCTTTGATATACTCTACCTCGGGCTTATCCAGGCGGCCTAAAAACTGGCGGGCATAAGAAGAAAGGCTTTCTACGTAGCGTCTTTGCCCTTCGGCATATAAGGTGTCAAAAGCCAATGACGACTTACCGGAACCGGACAAACCGGTAACAACGGTCAACTGGCGGTGGGGTATGGCCACATCTATGTTTTTGAGATTGTGGACTTTGGCACCTTTTATGATGATAAATTTGCGTGGATCGAGTTTTTCGATGGAATTTTCAGGCATAAGGAAGTCGAAAATCAAAGGTTGGCAAAATTACCAAACTTGAGAAGGTTTGTGATTCTAAATCAAAAAATTTTATATTTGACTTATTCAAATGTGATTTTGTTCACAGGTTGACGGGAAAAATTTTAAGTAAATAACAAAAAGACATTCGCTTATAGCATAATACTACTTGACTAATAATTAATTAAGGATACTAACCCAAATCAGGTAGATTATGAATTATTTAAAAGCGAAAGACAGCGAGCTTATCCGAAGTTACCTGTCAGGAAATGAAGCCGCCCTAGAGTTTCTGATCAACAAACACCAGCAGCGAATTTTTTCTTACATTCTTATCCGTATTCAGGATGAAGATCTGGCTAATGATATCTTCCAGGATACCTTTGTAAAGGTTATCAATACGCTGAAGAAGGGCAACTATAATGAAGAAGGAAAATTTTTGCAGTGGTCTCTCCGCATTGCCCACAATCTCATCATCGATCATTTTCGGAGGGAAAAACGCATGCCTACCATGTCGCCCACGGATGAGTTCAATATATTCAACGTATTGAAAGATGGTAGCCTTAATGTGGAGGCTGCTATTATCAAGGATCAAATTGAAACCGACTTACATAAATTGATCGAAAAATTGCCGGAGGAGCAGAAGGAGGTTTTAAAGCTTCGCCACTTTTGTGGGCTCAGTTTTAAAGAGATTGCCGATCAAACCGATGTGTCGATCAACACAGCTTTGGGAAGGATGCGTTATGCACTTATCAACCTGCGTAAACTGATGGAAAAGAACGGTGTAAGCCTGATCCAATAAATTTTTTGGAGCTGGGCAATAATGAAAATTGGTTGGACGTTATTGTATGCATAACCAACACACATTCAAAATTTGCCTATGGACAATACCATTACTCTAAAGGACGAACAGGACGCTCACTGTAAACCCAGAAAAGAAACTATCCGGTTTATTCTGGATTATTCCAAAGCCCTTGATTACAAAAAGCTGAAAAGCGGGATTGAGATTGAAATGATTAGGAATTAGAATCGCGAAGCCCTGTGAATATTCACAGGGCTTTTTTCTGTTTCTATAGTTTTAATCTATGCTTTCATTCTGCACTCTTAAACTTAAGCCCTTATTTTTGATTCAAATTTTTAAGATGAAAGCAATCTGGAATAACACGGTAATAGCCGAAAGTAATAAGACCATTATAGTGGAGAATAACCACTACTTTCCTCCTGGCTCCATAAAAAAGGAATATTTTAAAGCTACAGCTACACATTCTACCTGTCCGTGGAAAGGAGAAGCTTCTTATTATACCGTAGAAGTAGACGGTGCAGTAAACGAAGATGCGGCCTGGTATTATCCTGAAACTAAGGCTCTGGCTAAGCATATTGAGGGCTATGTAGCCTTTTGGAAAGGCGTTAAGGTGGAATAGGCCCAATGTTATATTTTTCTGAATTTCAGCGAAAAAACGAAAGGACTAAATAAATACTATACCTTTGCAATTATTATTTTTTAATTTTTTTATTAGTTATGCCACAAGGAACTGTAAAGTTTTTCAATGAATCCAAAGGTTACGGATTCATTGTAAACAGCACCACCAATCAAGACATCTTCGTACACGTAAGCGGCATCAGCCATGAAATAAAAGAAGGCGATGTAGTTACTTACGAAGAAAAAGAAGGAAAAAAAGGATTGAACGCGATAAATGTAATGCCTATTTAGAGTATTCTAAATCCGATTTTCATTGCTCATTAAAAAACACCTGGCTAAGCCGGGTGTTTTTATTGGCGGTTGTCAGTTTTTAGTGAACCTGCTGATTAAAGGTGGATGATCATCGCTTTGAACTTTAACGAAATATACTCCTTTGGCTAAATAGGAGATATCTAATTCTGTCTTTTTCTCCAGAATGTCTGATATTATAACGGTTCCTTTGATATCTGTAATTGTCAACTGCTCATGAACAGTGATTTCAGGAATGAAGATATTAAGCTGATTATTAGCTGGGTTGGGATAGATATTTATTTCCCGCTTAGCTTTTTTGTATTTGTTCAATCCAATACCAGAACAGTCTTTTACGTAAAAAAAGGTACTATCATTATTTGATATTTCAATACCACAACTGCTGATCAGGGAATTTCCGTCATTTCCCATTTTGCTGTATAGACGCAGTGTATCGCTGAAATTTAATGTATCATTCAGCAATAAGCTAATGGTATCTGAATAATTGTAGGGATCACAAGAGGTACTAACCGCTTTAATAGGAACAATAGAACTGTCACTTCTCAAAAGAACAAAATCTGAACCGTCCGGGGAGAGAGATGTACAGTTAAAAGGCCTGGTGGTTTTAATTGATATGATGCTATCCCCACAAAGCAGTCGCTCTGCATTACTTGTTGAGTCTGTAGGATGGTTCTTTATGGTCCAATCAAAAACATTTGTAGGGCAATTAGCGTCTATTACAATTCCAGTTTCTATGGAAATACTGCCTATCAGGATATGATCATTCAATATGGAGTCGTAGCGATATTCGTTAACTGCAAATTTTACGGTGTACTTGCCAATCTGGGTAGGTATAAAAGTGATGGTTCCGTTATTTTGATCAATTTGGATACCTTGATAGGTAGGCAAAGGGGAATTGTAGGTGAGAGGAGGTACAAAGGCTATATCGCTACCAGGCCCACAATTAGGGCCGCTCTGGGAAGGACTAAAGAAAAAGTAAAGAGAGTCTCCATCCTGTTCCTCGTAGAATTGTTTCCAACTATACGGTTCTCTATTAGTAGAATCTGGAAGGCACAGGGAAATATTATGGGTAAAAGAAAATACGGGGGATGAATTAGGTCCGTACATATTATTTAGGGTAGCTTCCAGAAATAAATTTTCTTGATTAGGTGATACCAGATTATCACTGGCATCTCTGCAACAAGGGGGAGAGGCTATAAATTTCCAATCGCTGCAGGGGCCATCTAAAATTACGGTACCCCGAAAAATATGTTTAGAGATGCTTAGTGGGTTAGGACTACATTCACCACCAGGCCTGTCTTTAATCAACCAACCTCCATTGGCATCTAAAGGGTGAGCCTGGGAAGGGGGAGGAAATACTTTTGGTAAGGCAATGGTTCGATTAAAGGAAAAACAAGAGGATGAGAAACAAATATCAGAAGTTGGAGATGATAAAGGATTACCGTTAGTATTGCGATAATAGTGAATGGTTATTTGATAATGATAAGGTATTCCCGTAGAATCTCCGATATAGCGATAAAAGATCTCCCCGTTAGAATAATGAGATGCATAGCCGGAAAATCCCAATAAAACTATTATCAGGCTAACAGTAAGCTTTTTAACCATAGAATATTTTTTTTGCAAAAAAAACAAATAAACCTTTCTATGAATAATAGAATTGTATAGATAACATATTTGGTTATGCAGATAGCCGAAATTGCTTTATAAACCAAAACTGAATATGTTTACACTTTCAAAATTTTAAGATGATGTTCAAACGATATTTTTTAGCTGGTGTATTATTCATTTTCTCCCTTACTTCTTCCCAGGCCAGGGAGGGTATGTGGATCCCTTATCTCATCGGTCAGTTGAATGCTGCGGAGATGAAGACCATGGGAATGGAGATTACGGCCGAGGACATTTACAGCCTTAATAATTCTTCCCTGAAAGACGCCATTGTACACTTCAATTTCGGTTGTACGGCCGAGTTGATCTCTTCCAAAGGGCTATTGCTTACTAATCATCACTGTGGCTACAGCCAGATTCAATCCCACAGCACCCTTGAAAACAATTATTTGAAAGAAGGTTTTTGGGCTATGTCTCAGGAAGAGGAGTTAAAAAATCCCGGTTTGGTAGCAGCCATTGTGAAATATATGGAAGATGTTACCAATGAAGCGCTTCAAGATGTAAATGATCAAATGAGCGCAGCTGAACGGGAAGTTCAGATAAAAAATAACCTGGAAGCACTGTTGGAAGGTAAGAGGAAAGAAACGGAATACGACCTCTCGGTTGTGCCTTTCTTTTACGGCAATCAATACATACTGGTAGCGCGTGAAGTGTTCAAAGACGTACGGTTGGTAGGCGCTCCCCCGTCTTCCATTGGTAAATACGGAGCTGATACCGATAACTGGATCTGGCCCCGCCATACCGGGGATTTTTCCATCTTCCGCATTTATGCCGGTAAAGAGAACCAACCGGCAGATATTTCGGATGATAACATCCCTTACCGCCCTGCCCGGCATTTAACGATAAATGCCAATGGCTTTGATCTCAATGACTTTACTATGGTATATGGCTTTCCGGGCCGCACCCAACAATATTTACCTTCCAACGAAGTAGCCAATACCGTTGACGTTTACGACCCTGCCCGTATAGCCGTACGCGATGTATTGCTGGAGATACTGGATGCCAAGATGCGTCAGGACGAGGCAACCCGTATAAAATACGCAACTAAATACGCCAGCATAAGCAATGCCTGGAAGAAATGGAAGGGGGAGATTATTGGGCTCAAAGAAACCAAGGCAATAGCCGGTAAGGAGGCATTTGAAAAGCAATTTACGGAAGCATTAAAGAAAAGACCGCAGCTTTTCCAAAAATATGGCGATGTGCTGAACGAGTTGAAGAACCTCTACGAAGAAAGGAAGCCTGTAATGCTGGAGCGCTACCATTACATCGAAATAGGCTATTACGGGAATGAACTGTTTCGCCATATGTTATCTTATCGCAGTATGGCTGCCGTTTCAGAAGAAAAACTGGCAAAGCTGGCGGAAAGCCGGGCTGGTAGCCTGGAAAGATTTTACAAAAATTATGATGTAGAACTGGATCGCCAGGCAGCCTTAGCTTTATTACCAACCTATATCGGGCAGGTAAAAACAGAGCCCATTCCTCAAATAATAAAAGAATTACAGAATATGAAACCGGAAAAGCAAGGGAAATTTATCGGTAAACTATTTGAAAAGAGTATAGTACTTAATGACCCTGTCAAATGGCAGGAGATGCTGGAGGAAAACCCTGAAAAGGCGGTGAAGAAGGTGAAGAAAGATAAAGCTTATCAACTTTCCGTAGCTATGTATGATCACTTCATAGAGGTGTTGAATGCCAGTGTAGACGAAATGAACAGCAGGATCGATCACCTTCAAGGCCAGTATGTAATCGCTTTACAAAAAGCTTTTCCCGACAGGGATTTTTATCCTGATGCCAACAGCACTTTGAGGGTGGCCTACGGAAAGGTAGATGGCTATGAGCCGAGAGATGCTGTTTACTATCAGTCACAAACCTATTTATCGGGTGTTATAGCCAAATATATCCCGGGTGATTATGAATTTGATCTGCCTCAAAAACTGATCGATCTATATAACAATAAGGATTATGGGCGCTGGGGGGAAGAAGATAAAATGCCGGTGTGTTTTATTGCTTCTAACCATACAACTGGAGGCAATTCAGGTAGCCCGGCCTTAAATGGAAGGGGAGAGCTGATCGGCCTTAACTTTGACCGGGTTTGGGAAGGAACTATGAGTGATATTAATTACGACCTGAGCCGTTGCCGCAATATAATGGTGGATATCCGCTATATATTGTTTATCGTAGATAAGTTTGCCGGAGCAGGCTACCTCATTGATGAGTTGGACATTGCGGAGAATGATGAGATAACAGAGGATACTCCGCTGGAGGAATCAATAGAAGGATAAGTATCATTCTGCCCCAGAAGCGCTTAGAACAAAAATAGCCGGTTTTTTTTCCAGGTCAGGTTGATTGGATTTCCACCAGCTTATGGTTTGCGTATTGATCATTTCGCTGGCAAGAGTAATGTCTCTGGCTATACATAACAAAGTGTTGTTGTTACAGGTCTCCAGCACATCCTTTAACAATTTGTGATTCCGGTAAGGGGTTTCCATGAATATTTGGCTTTGACCGCTTTTGGCACTCAGGTTCTCTAAAGCTTTGATCCTTCGTTTGCGCAAATGTTTCTCGATAGGTAAGTAGCCATTAAAAGCGAAATTTTGCCCGTTGAGCCCACTGGCCATCATAGCCATTAAGATAGATGAAGGGCCAGCCAGGGGAACAACCCTGATACTTTGCTGATGGGCCAGCCTTACCACTTCGCTGCCGGGATCGGCAATAGCGGGAGCACCCGCCTCTGAAATGATACCTACGTGAAAGCCTTCATTACAGGGACTGAGAAAAGAGGGGATCTCTTCCGGTTCGGTGTACTTGTTGAGAACAAACATTTTAAGGCGATCCTGGGACTTGGAAGGAAGCACTTTTTTGATAAAAGCCCGGGCGCTTTTTTCATTTTCTACCACAAAGTGGTCAGTGATATCTATTACCTTTTTCACGGACAAGGGTAAAACTTCCAGGGGCTCCACCTCTCCCATCAGGGCAGGGATCAGGTATAACTTACCCTTTGCTATTTCGGGCTTGTCACCAGCTTCTTCAGGGCTTTCGTCCATCTTTTATTTTTTGAATGATAGAGTCGGTAGCGCGATCCAGCAAACGGTAAACATTTTCAAAACCCCTGTCTCCACCATAATAAGGATCGGGTACTTCACTGTTAGAGCCAGGTTCAATTTCGTTTAAAATATAGTCTACTTTATTTACATCAGCCTGGTTGCGGGCAAGCCTGATCACATTTTGATAATTGCTTTCATCCATCACATATATCTTATCAAACCGGTCGAAATCTTCTATTTGGAACTGCCTTCCTCTCAGGTCAGATATATCAATACCATATGTACGTCCCGTTTTAATCGTACGCGGATCCGGGGCTTCGTCAATATGATAAGCTGCTGTTCCAGCACTATCGGTTTCAATATCCAGTTGACCATTTTGCACTTTAGAGCGCAATAGCCCTTCCGCCAGCGGGGAGCGGCAGATATTTCCCAGGCAAACCATCAAGATCTTCATACAATTGCTTTGAAGGTAAAAATAAAAAAGGCTGTCTATTTTTGAGGGATTGATGGCAGTTCTTCAACATCCTCGTTACCAAACTGTCCTCAGTCCTCCAGCCAGACAGCCTTCGGTTTGATTTAAAAATTTTACTTACTGTAAGGTTAGTTTTTTTCTGAGGTCTTCCACATAGGTTCTAAAGCGTTTATCCGTTTCAGCGAGATTGTTTACTGTACGACAGGCGTGTAATACCGTAGCGTGGTCTTTATTGCCACATTGGGCACCAATACTGGCCAAAGAGGCCTTGGTGAGTTGTTTAGAAAAATACATCGCCAATTGGCGTGCCTGAACAATTTCCCGTTTGCGGGTAGGCGACTTCAATAAGTCTATGGGCATGTCAAAATAATCGCAAACTACCTTTTGAATGTAATCAATGGAAATCTCACGGGTAGTATTCTTTACAAATTTGTCAATCATCTGCTTGGCCAGCTCAACTGTGATCCTCTTTTTATTGAGGGAAGACTGAGCCAGTAAAGAGATCAAGGCACCTTCTAACTCTCTGACGTTGGAGTTAATACTGTAAGCCAGGTATTCTATAACATCATCAGGCATTTCTACACCATCGCTGTATAGCTTTTGTTCCAATATAGCTATACGTGTTTCAAGAGCTGGTGTTTGCAGGTCTGCGCTTAGCCCCCACTTAAAGCGTGAGAGCAATCTCTGTTCAACGCCTTGCAGATCTACTGGAGCCCTGTCAGATGTTAAGATAACCTGTTTACCATGTTGGTGCAGGTGGTTGAAAATTTCAAAGAAAACGTCTTGTGTCTTTTCCTTTCCGGCAAATGAATGTACATCATCCATTATCAGTACATCTATTAACTGATAAAAATGCACAAAGTCATTTTTGGTATTGTTTCGGATAGAATCGATAAACTGTTGGGTAAACTTTTCAGCCGTAACATAAAGAACAGTTTTTTCGGGATACTTATCCTTAATTTCAATACCAATGGCATGAGCAAGGTGGGTTTTTCCCAAACCATTGCCTCCATAAATAAGGAGCGGGTTAAACGAGGTTCCTCCCGGTTTGTTCGACACGGCAAAGCCGGCAGAACGTGCCAGTCGGTTACAGTCACCTTCCACAAAATTGTCGAAAGTGTAGTTAGGGTTCAGCTGAGATTCCACGTTTACTTTTCGCAAACCAGGGATAATAAAAGGATTTTTAACCCCTTTTTCCCCCAGCTCCACAGGCATGTTAACCTTTGGATTTTTGATAGGGGCCCGATTGCTACTGGGAATCTTAACAGTGTAAGGATTGGTGTTACCATAGGTGTTTTCCATAACAATACTGTACACCAATTTAGCATCTTCCCCTAGTTCCCGGGTTATAGCACTCTTGAGGAGTTTAATGTAATTTTCCTCAAGCCACTCGTAAAAAAACTTGCTGGGAACCTGAATGCTCAGAACACGATCCTTAAGTTTCAGAGGCTTGATAGGAAGAAACCACGTTTTAAAACTTTGGGAAGGTATGTTGTCCTTAATATAGTCAAGACAATTTTCCCAAACTGTTTTTGCAGTTAGTTCCATCAATGAATTAACGTTTTAATGTTAGTTTAACACTTTCAGGCAGGTCGCCTGAAGGTGTATACGGTTATGGCGTAAACAGGCAGCAAATGTGTAGATAAAAAAGTGATTAAAAAAATGATTTTGGGGTTGACTTTCTGGTTTTTTTTGTCAAAATTAAGCCAGTGTTAACTCGATGAAACCCGCATTCTATGGTAGAAAGCCACTAATTATCAGACATCAACCCGCATGTATGTAAACACAACTTCAACAAGAGTGAGGTATGCCGAAACCGACCAAATGAGCGTGGTTTACAACGGTATTTATCCACAGTACTTTGAGATAGGAAGGGTAGAAGCCTTACGGGAACTGGGTATGACGTACAGGCAGATGGAAGAGGAAGGCATCATGTTACCTGTTTTAGAAATGCACATAAAATTTATTCGACCGGCTTTGTACGATAATATGATCTATATAAAAACATTCCTGAAACAATTACCTGATACGAGGATAAAGTTTGATCACGAGATCTATAATGAGGAAGGCCAGTTATTAACTACGGGTTGGGTACAATTGGTTTTTGTAAACAAAGAAACCCGCAAGCCTATGAGGGCTCCAGAGCAGTTTATTAAAAGGCTTAAACCTTTGGTTAGCTCTAGTAACGGGCAATCTTAAAAGATTTTACCCTGCCTTTTTCAGTAATTACTTTTAACAGGTACATGCCAGGCTTAAGGCTGGCTGAACGTACTACTGTCTCAGCCTCATTGTTATTACTTGTAAATAATGGCATAGCCTTCCCGCTCAACGAAAAGAGCTCAACTGCAGATACTGTTTCATCGGGGGAGTAAATGGTTAATTCATAACCCCTGGCAAAATTGTAGCTGCCTCTTAGTTCTAAGGTATTAGAGCTAAGTTTATTTTCCGGTAAAGAGATCCAAACAGGGAGGATGTTACGGGCCACAAAAGCATTGTAAACCTGGAAGAAATTCTGCCCGCCATTTAAAACTGAGTCAGCCCTTACCACATCCCATGCAAACTGAGGCATAGTAGTTCCAGGGCTCAGGTTATAGATGGCTTCTAAGATCATTTCATCAGCCACATTGCGGCCCAGAAGTTGGTCGATGTGCAAAAGGCAGGATACCAATATATCGGTATGCTCGTAAATATCACCACCAAAATTGATAAGCTGGTAGTTTTTCTGACTGCTGCCTTCACGCCCGTCCCAGAATTCATTGTGCCCGTCCCAACTAAAAATCTTCTCGAAATTGAAGCTGTTGATTGCCCTGGAATACGAACCGGCAAAATAATCTGCCAAAGCCTCTTCAATAGTATTACGCTCGGTGGTATTACCGGGAGAAACACCAATAGCACCGTTTACTACTGCGTGAATGTATTCGTGTATAATCACATCGGCATCTTCGGCATCATCCACGCCCCCCTCACCAAACAAGATACGCGGAGGGTTAAAGTTTTGGTAAAAAGCAGATTGATCGGCACCGCTAAGGGCATGGGGATCTGCCTCTACTCTATAACCAGGTAAAGAGGTATAACCTAAGCCGTTGATATGCTCTTTAAAGTTGGTGATATGATAAAGCACCATTACGTCTTCAAAACCTGATTGACTCCTGGTAAAGTTAAAGCTTGGCGTGCTGGATTCAGCTATAGCTATAGTAGGATTGCTGTGATCCCTAATAGCTACAAAGTCGTTTTCCAAAACAAATTTATTATTGAGGTAAGAGACCAAAAGGTTTACCGCAACCCGCTCATTGTTCAACTCAGCTATGTCCGCATCATTATTATCGTGATAAGGGGCGGCATAGGTCCTGTTGGCAGTAGTTAAAGGGTCGGGGTTAAAGACCATTGCCGTGGCCATAGTGTCATTAGGCCCACGGAAAAACTTAACTGTATTCTCCACGTGTAGGATGGATTCCGCATCACAAATCAACTGTAAATAATTGGTGTGATTGTCATTTAATTCTACCAGGAGTGCAGGCACCAATTGATCGCTTTTGGGAAAGTAGATGCTACTGGTAGAAGTAATAGTATAGTTGCTGTACTTTTTATTTACTTCAGGGCAAGGCCTTAAGGGAAAATCTCCCTGATTAATGGTAGTAATGTAAATGCTATTAGGATAGCTGATGTGGGTAATCTTCTTATTTCTTACTGTAGCTTTAATAAAAGAGCCAAAAATGCTGTAGTTATTCAACTTTAGCTGATAAGTATTGTAAAGAGCCGTTTTGGAATTTTTGCTTTGGGTTAATTCCAGTTCATGCTCATTAATGTTTAAAACATCTTTTACCACAGTGGTAATGTCTTGCTCATTTTGAATGGGTTTATTTAGGGAAATAGATTGGTAGGTGTTTTCAAAATGGCTTTGATGTTCAACATGACCTTTTTGGGCAAAGCCAATAAATGATATGAAGAAGCTCAGTAAAATGGAAACAGGGGTTTTCATATTAATTAATCTTTAATGAGTTTTAACTGATGGTATTTTTTAAGTTTTGTTGTAACATTTTCCAATTGTCCCTTCCTAACACTCAAATGGTAAGAAGCTTCAGCTCCCATGTTTTCACCTATAATCTCTACGCCTTCCTCTTTAACCAGTCTCATAACCTCATTCATAAGGGAATAGGGGAAAGATATTGAAAATCTACACATCAAAAACTTTTCCAAAACAGTGGCTGAACTTAGAGCAGTTCGGGCAGCTTCTTTGTAAGCGTTGATGAGACCTGAAACTCCCAGCTTAGTGCCACCAAAGTAGCGTACTACTACGATGAGAACATTCCAAAGATCACTGGATTGTATCTGGTTCAAAATGGGCATTCCGGCAGAATTAGAGGGTTCTCCGCCATCGTTAGCCCGCCATTTGGGATGTTCCGGATTGATGCGGTAAGCATAACAATAATGACGTGCATCGTGATATTTTTTCCTGAGTTCTTCCAGGCGTAATTTTACATCAGCCTCACTATTTACCGGGTAGGCATAGGCCAAAAATTTACTGCCTTTTTCTTTGTACAAGCCCTCGGCAGGGGATTGTATCGTGAAAAAATGGTCTTCTTTAATAGGTTCTTCCCGGTGCATTTAAAAAAAATTGTCTGAAGCAATTAATAATATGGATATGATCGATAAAACAATCCCGGTTTTGTTTTGATTACTGAGGTGCTCTGAAAATAGCAGCCATCCCAATAAAGTAGAAAGGGCTACTATCCCTACATTGTTCAGAGGGAAAATCACCGAGCTTTCCAGGCCTTTAAAATCCAGGGCTTTCAGCAGGAAGTAGATCGATCCATAGTTGGGTATGCCCAGGGCAATACCTCCTATTACATTGATCCACTGGAATTTAAATTGCCCTCTTATCACATCAAATAGTATGAAGATTATCCCGAACAGGGCAGCCATACCAAAGATAGATGAGGCAAAAAAGGCGTGTTCATTTTGAGGAACTATTTCTTTTTGACTGTAGTTGAGGAAGGCATCTAAAAAACCACTCCCGGCAAAAAGAATTATGGGAAGCCAGGTGTAAACAGGATAAGCCCTGGTTTTACCGGGCTTTCGGGTGGCCAGGTAAACCGCAACCAGAGCCATTAATATACCAGTGATTTTTAAGGAATTTGTATTTTCATTGTAATAGAGAAAAGCAAAAACCACGGGGATAACAAGAGACATCTTAACCGCTACAGATACTACAGAGACCCCTAATCGTTGGCTTACCAGAGCCATTACCTGAAAAAGTGTAATGAATATAAACCCCAGCAATAAGACATTGGGGAGCCAGCTTTTTCCTATTACAGAAAGCGGTGAATGCTGCCAGCCTGTTGACCAGGAGCCCACTAAAAATGCAATGAAGTAATTAACTACTATGGCCTGAAGATTATTGACTTCATAACGGTCGAATAGTTTAAAAACAACAAAGATGAAGGTGGAGCAACTGATGCTTAATAAAAGCCATATCATGAGTTGTAGTAGCTTAAAAGAAGGTCCTTTCCGAAGGATTCCACAGAGTGGGCATCCTGGCGTATTTCAGGAGCTTTAAGACCGTTGCCAAAGGTTAAGTTTCCCATAAGAACACGGGCTTCATCCCAAAGGTTTAAACGGATGAAATGCCCAATGGTAGCAGCCCCCCCTTCTACAAATACAGACTGTATATTTTTTGAATGGCAGAAAGCCAGTATTTGAGGAATGAGTTCTTTTTGAAAATCTAATGGCGTGAAGTTCTTAGAGGGTGAAGGATGTTTTTGGTGATGGAAAACCATCACATTATTGTCTTTGAAAATATTGGCAGTATTTGGGATCTTGAGATCGCGGTCGATGATAAGCCTTATAGGATCTTTACCTTTTATCTCTCTAACAGTCAGGGCAGGGTTATCGTTTAGTACCGTTTGTGTGCCTACTAATATGGCGTCTTCCCGGGCTCGCCATTGATGAACCAGGGCTTTAGTATACGGATCGGTAATCCAGTTGACCCCTTTTTCAGTGTTTTGCCTTTTTTTATCAATATAACCATCCAGGGTTTGGGCCCATTTGAGAATAATATAAGGCCTCTTTTGGCGGTGAAAAGTGAAAAATCTGCGATTGAGTAATTCCGCTTCTTTTTGCAGCACGCCTTCAATTACCTCAATACCGGCAGACCTTAAGACTTCAACTCCCTTACCATTTACTTTGGCACTGCTATCCCGGCAAGCAATCACTACCCGGGGAATTTGTTTTTCCACTATCAGATGGGCGCAGGGCGGGGTTTTGCCGTAATGGGAGCAAGGCTCCAGGTTTACGTAAAGGGTAGAATTTTTTAGAAGCTCCTTATCACTTACGGAATTGATGGCATTTACTTCTGCATGAGGTTCACCGGTTTTGCGGTGCCAGCCTTCGCCAATAATAACCCCTTCATGAGTAATAACACAGCCTACCATTGGGTTAGGGGAAGTGGTAGCTGTTCCGTTCTCTGCCAGCTGAAGGCAACGTTCCATGTAAAATTTGTGCTCCATGAAGCGGCAAATTTACAAGCCTTATTCCAGCTTTACGGCTTTTGGCTTTGCCCTGATAAAAAACCATGAAATCAGAGCTCCCAGGAAACAAAGAATAGCAGAGATAATACTGACCAGGTTAAAGGTGGATACGAATGATCTTTTTACCTGAAAGGAAACAGTTTCTTTGATTTCCGCAGGCCATTCTTCCCTCGGAGCCGCTTCGGCCAATTTAGTGGCTTCTACCTCCATGTAAGCTATTTGTTTTTCGTTTAAACCATTGCCTTGTAAACTGCTGATCAGATCATCTTGAAAAGAAAGCAAAGCAGTAGCACCTAGTATAGCCAATGCTAAAACCCCGGCCAAACGGGCAATAGTATTGTTTACCCCGCTAGCAATGCCCGTATTTTCTTCTGTTACACAATTCATTACCGTAGTGGTTAAGGGAACCACCGTTAAACCCATACCAATACCTCCCAGGGCCAATGCAGGAAAGAAAGTGGTCCAGAAATCTTTAAAACCTTCGGTAACACCGATTAAAGTAAAAGCTAAAAAGGCAAACCCTGTAATTACAGGCCCTATTATTAAAGGCAGGCGGGCTCCTATCCGGTCTGTCAGGGTTCCTGAAGTACGGGCGAGTAAGGCGATCAGCCCTCCGAAGGGGAGTATGGCCAAACCGGCCAGTTGCTCAGGGTAACCCTGCACCTGGATAAGGTTGAGTGGCACAAAAAACAAAACAGCACCCAGGGCACCGTAAACAAATAATGTCATGGCATTGGCTCCGCTAAAAGAGGATGATTTGAATAGATCCAGAGGCATTAAAGGCATTTTAGCCTTACTCTCATACCATACAAAAAGTATGGTTAATAAAGCTCCCAGGATAATGGAAAACCAGATTATCCGGTTTTGAAAACCAATTTCAGAGGCTTCTATAAAGCCATAGGTCAAACCGCAGAAGCCCAGAGTGGCCAGTAAACCACCAGTCCAGTCCAGTTTATGGCCTTTGGCCCGGGCTGGTTCGGGAACTTTGACAACCAGCATAATAATACAGGCCAAACCCAGGGGGACATTAATGAAAAAGATAGCCCGCCACAGACCTTCCCCGGCCAGGTAGCCTCCTAAAACAGGTCCCAGTATGGTAGTAAAGGCACTGAACATACTCCAGGTACCAATGGCTTTGCCCCGGCTACCCTGAGGGAAAGAAGCAGAAATGATAGACAAGCTGCCCGGTACCATTAAAGCACCACCCATACCTTGCAAAGCCCGGGCAATAATGAGAAACTCACCATTGGGCGCCATGCCACACGCTATACTAAAGATGGTAAACAAGATAATACCGAGTAGAAATATTTTCTTTTTGCCGTAAACATCGCCCATAGAACCTCCCAGGAGGATAAGGGAAGCCAGGAATAGAGTATAACCATTTACCACCCAAAGAAGCTGAGAGGCACTTAGATCCAGACTGCGTTGCAAAGCTGGTAGTGCTACGTTGAGGGCGGTTCCGTCAATAAAGGCCATGCTGGAAGCCAGTATGGCCGTAACCAATACAAAGTTTTGCTGGGATTGGCTTAGGGTAGTGGTTTGGCTCATGCCTTAAAGGTAAAATGATTTTATGTTAGAACATCATTTTGAATGATAAAGTTGATCCGTGTAGTTTCTCGATTACGCTCAAAACGGCTAACTTTCTCTAGTTAATTGACTTAGGTAGGTTGTCAGCTACGAGCCCTTCGCTACACTTCAACTGAGTTTATCCTGAGCCCAGCCGAAGGGCTCAGTGGAACCGCTCAGGACAGGCTACAGTTGAGGAGCAAAAGGTGGCAGAAGTTTTTTTAGTGAGTAACCCTTCGACTTCGATCAGACTAGCAGGAAACTCATACTGAGCGAAGCGAAGTATCCTTTGAGATTCCTGATCTCCGT
>JANQHO010000133.1 GCA_028277105.1 Owenweeksia sp.
AAGTACTGGCATTACAGTATAGTTTGCATTAGTCAAAAGAAAAAAAGATACCGGGTCTTCGCCTGGCGTGAACTTCAAATTTCACAGGTTTTACTACCCATAGTTTTTCAGCTTTGCCAAAAGCACTGAAGAGTGAATGGGAAATAAACTATTAGCTTAGTTCGTTTGTACAGATCCTGCACTTAAAGCAGCTGCTTCTGTAACCGTAGTATTGGCTGTTGATGTCGTACCATTATTATCGGTAATAGTTACAGTATAAGTGCCGGCTGCCAGCCCGTTGAGAGTATTGGTAGTGGATGCCGTATTGTTGGTGGATGAACCATTGGACCAGACATAAGAGAAATTAGCCGTTCCATCTGTAGCTGTTGCCGTAAGGGAACCGGTACTGGCTCCATTGCAAGCTACATTGGTTTGAGCTGTAATAGAAGCTGATACAGGAGTGCTCACCACTGCCTGGGTTGTGGTCTTAACAATCACAGCTTCTCCTTTATCATCTGTATTCGTTTCATCAATATATACTACAACTCCGGTATTGTTGTTCAAAATTCCCAGACGGCTCTCATCACCTTCACCCTGTAAAAAAGTTTTATGATCCCCAATATCAATAGTAGAACCATTATAGCTACAAACAACTGTACGAGAACTATCTCCTGCCCCACCGTTGTAAGCAATAATATATTCATCTTCATATAGTTGCCCAACGGTCAGGTCACGACAGTCCTGGGTATTGTCAACGGTATGGGTAGCTCCAAAAGATAGTGTTGTACCTGTTCGGGTACCTACCAGAGTTTTAGCAAAATCCGAAGCGGCATCATCACTCCAGGCAATAGCAAATTTATTATCAGAGAGAGGAGCTATAGCCGTATAGCGGGTTGCTGATGTACTTGTACTACTATGGAAGGTATAGGTAGTAGCTCCCCAGGTGATAGTTGTGCCGGAAATTGAACCCACCCGGGCTACACCGGGGTCAAATGAAGTACCATCATCTTCCCAGGCTACAATTACGGTATCTGTATTAACCACAGCAATATCCTGATATTGTGCATTGCTGGCATCAAAAACATATTCTTGGCCAAAGCTAACACTGGTTCCTGAAACAGTTCCAATCCTAGCCACACCCTGATTGCTATTCTCAGAATCCAGATAGGTAACAATAAAGGTACTGGAGCTCAACTTTTCAGCTCTTATACCCCCACTACTCGCGGCACGAACATCGCCTGGTGAAAAAGCAGTTGCACTACCAACACTGGTAATATTATCAGTGGAAAGATCGAAGGTAACTACCTGAGAACTACATCTATCAGCCGTAAGGTCTGCTTCGTAAAAGATTACAGCCTGGGTAGAGCTAAGAGCCACTACCTCAGGATAACGGCAAGAAGCAGAAACCAGTAAGAATTGTGATCCGTAAGTTATTGTCATGGTAGCGGTGTCTACTTCCCCGATACGCCCATACATATCTGTAGCCGAAGAGGAAGTTTCTTTCCATACAGTGATGAAATGAGTGTCATCAATTACCGACATTCTGGAGCTGTAGGAGGTTCCGCCTCCTACAGTATATTGTTGAACAGAGCTAAACTCGGTATCTCGTTGCGCCCAAACACTAGCTGCAAATAGTAAAAGAACTACACTTAAAAGACCTGAAAGCTCGATGGAAAATTTCATGGTATGGAATAAAAGGTTAAGAAGAATACGAATTTAAATATTAGCTTTTAAATTATTATCATTTTTTTGAAAACCAAAAAGACATATTTGCTCTGAAACAACAGCATTTATTTAATCAAATATCACAATGCCCGGTTCAGATGATTGATCTATATGGTTTTACAGGAATACAGATGATCTTGTTTAAGTTCTGAAGAATCCCGAACAGATGAGAGGAATTGTCCTTGATTTTAATTGGTTTGTACAGTTCCTGCATTTAAAGCTGCAGCTTCTGTAACCGTAGCATTGGCTATTGCTGTAGTACCGTTATTATCGGTAACAGTTACCGTATAAGTGCCGGCAGCTAGCCCGCTATTGACATCTGTAGTAGAAGGTGTATTAGAGGTAGTGGAGCCATTGGACCAAACATAAGAGAAATTAGCCGTTCCACCATTAGCCGTAGCGGTAAGGGAACCGGTGCTAGCTCCATTGCAGGCTACATTGGTTTGGGTTGTAATGGAAATTCCGACAGGAGAAGGTGTAATCATCAAATGATCCGGTACTCAATGTGGTTACTCCCAGGCCATCCTGAGACAAGTCCATTGCAGAACCTGATGTTTTAAACTCTGCCAAAAGCGTATAGCTCCCTACCGAAAAGGTAGTACTGGTACTGGGATGACTACTCGTATCGCTGTCAAAGGCGTAATAAATCCGGATATAATCACTAGTTTCAAAACGCAATGAACTGCCTTGTGTCAGTGCAATTGTCAGTTTCAGATCCGTGTAAGTGTTCAGGGTCATCAAACCCAGAGCATCAACCCTTGGGTTTCCAGGATCGTTACCATCATCTATTCCAAAAAAATACTTGTCGCCACTACCGTCATCATGTATGTTGGCGGGGACTCCTGCATAAATGTGGTAGGTTATTGCTCCCGTTCCCCCGTTTGTGTTACTGATCCGGGCAAAATAATTACTAACACCGTTAGAGAATTCATCAGCTGTATAGCCCAATTCCGAGGCAGTTCCCTCAAAACTTTCAAATTCAATGGTTGTTTGTGCCCGGAGCACTGGCGATGCCAGCATTACCAGGGTAACCAGGCTTACCTGTAACTTAAGGGTTTTAAACCAAATAACTTTTGTTTCCATCGCCATACTGAAGTTAGTTATAGAAGGGGGTAGATAAGCTGTAATGGTGCCTGTTGTTACTTGCTCATTGTTAAAAACAGTATAGCTCATGCCTGACATTACCTCAAGCAGGTATATAAGTGACGCGTTTGGGTAAACAATAGCTGTAACATTACTAAAATAAATAGTTATATTTCTGCAACCACAAAATCTAGACCCCTCATAATAAGCTCTTTATTCACCACATACCTTTTAGAAGCTTACATAAAAATAAAGTTATTGACTTGGGAGATTCAAATCCTAAAAGAATTGTAGACATTGAGATGACGGCTTCGGGATTTTGAGCAGATAAGTAAGCAAATACTATTATTAACCTCAGTAAGCCGAATTAATTATTGATCTTTTTGGCCGTCATTCAAATTAACCTAAAAGTAGTGTACTGGCCTTGAAGTATAGTTTGGTGCTTCGCAGTTATCAGTGGATTAGTGGACAGTGATCAGTTATCAGTCTACAGTGATACGGTTATTCCGAACCTGACTGCCGTCCCTATCGGGAGGAAATCCGTCAGGCAGGCGGAGTGAAGAATCTGTCTTGACAGCCCGAAGTTGTAAAGTCCAAACTATGAAGTTCATCGCGGGCGAAGCGGAGCGCAGATCCACGATCTTACAATCGTTAGGTGCCTATCTTCTTTTTCACGGCTGTTTTGATATTTTGTGATCTTTTCCTTTCTTCAGGCTTTCGAAGTAATATTGATCATGAACCAAACCAAGCTGACATTTTTCGAAAACCCCTGGGTGGTTTTTGCCGCTGCTGCAGTTCTCGTATTTACCCTCTACGGCAAAACCATTGGTTACGGTTATGTGCTGGATGATGACGTAGTCATCAGCGGCAACAGATATGTGCAGCAAGGCGCTGAAGGGTTAGGTGATATTATATCTCACGGCTTTCTGCACGGCTTTAACGGTATAGAATTTTCCTACCGCCCCTTACCGCTTATCATCTATGCACTGGAGCAGGAATTTTTTGGCGATAGTATTCCCGCCAGGCGTATGATTCACCTTTTGCTATATGCGCTGGCTTGTTTTCTTTTTTGGGCATTATTAAGGCTTTGGTTCCCCGCCCGGAAAAGCATTTTCGCCCTTCTGGCCGTAATGCTCTACCTCGCCCATCCCATTCATACGGAGGTGGTGGCTAACCTCAAAAGCCGGGACGAACTCCTCACCCTCATTTTTTTCCTGGGGATGTTTATCAGCCTGGCTAAATACCTTCATCAGCCCAAGATAAAGTGGTTAGTACTATCGGCCGGGAGTATGTTTTTAGCTTTGCTTTCCAAAGAAATAGCGGCCAGCTTTGTATTTATAGCTGCACTGACCCTTTTTGTGATCCACAAAAAAAGCCTGCGCCAGACCGTATTACTCAGCCTGCCCTTTGCGGTGGTATTATTGCTTTACCTGTTCATCCGTAGTGCTATAGTGGGCAATGCTGCCGACCCGGGAGAGATGTCTCTGGTAAACAATGCGCTATCAGCGACAGAGAACTGGGGCGACCGCCTGGCCAGCAGTGCTTACCTGGCCCTTTTGTACATTTTGAAATTGATCTGGCCGGTTAACCTCAGCTGGGATTACACCTATCCGGTAATTACAGCCGTAAAATGGAGCAGCGCCCAGGGTTTGATCAGTATATTGCTTAATGTGACCCTA
>JANQHO010000003.1 GCA_028277105.1 Owenweeksia sp.
CAATATTGCGGATAGTGCCATTGGGAGAGCGCCACATTTTTTTTAATCCAAATTCCTTTACCCGAGTTTCGTCAGGGGTAATGGTAGCACATTTAATCCCTACATTGTATTCTTTTATGGCCTCGGCTGCTTCAACTGTAATTTGGTCATTTGTTTCATCGCGCTTCTCAATACCCAGGTCGTAGTATTTAATATCTATATCCAGGTAGGGCAGGATAAATTTTTCTTTTATGAACTTCCAAATAATACGGGTCATTTCATCCCCGTCTAATTCTACTACCGGGTTTTGTACTTTAATTTTAGCCATAATAAATTTCAGGTGAAGCTCTTATTAAACATGCGTGAATGAGGAGTTGCAAAAGTAAAAACATTCTACCACTCTTATTCCAGATCGAGATCAAGCCTTTGCTTCAGTTCGAGCAAATGAGGGTTTTTTTCGGCCATATACTGGAACTTTTCTTGTGGGCTGTACGGCTCCAGGCTTTTGGCACTTTCTGCCACCTTTATATCAAACACCAGCGAAAAATTATTCAGCTTTTCCCTCAAGAATTTCAGTAGCTGGGGCTTTTCTTCTTCAAAAAGAGAGAATTGGGTTTCATTATCCAGGGTGATTTCTACTGTGTAGTTTTCTTTAAGAACCAGCTTTTTATTGGCGAGGCTGCTGAAGAGGCGCTTTTTCTGAAGTTTTTTTAACATTAAAAGATATTCCTGCCAGAGATTGGCCAATCTGTTATCGTTGAAATCATCTTTGGGCATATCAGGCCTGGGAGCAGTGTAATCTTCCTGTTCTTCTTCAACCATTTTTTCCTCCAGCTTACCCATCAGGGTATTGCTGATGGAGAATCGGCTTTTCTTGGTTTTGAGCTTATTGTTTAATACCGGTACAGGTTGATCAGTTGCAGACTTATCTATTTCTTTAGCAAGGGTTTCCGTCTCTGGTTTTTTCGATTCAGGTTTGTGAGTATTTTCTTTAATAGCAGGCTTTTGTGGCACTGGAGTGGCTTTTTCCACTGCTTTTACCGGAGGGTCTACAGGCTGGTGCTCAGGCTTTTTTTTTTCGCGGCTGTTTTCACCGGTCAGCAACTGAGCCGTTTGAAGCAGGCAGAGCTCCACCAGTAAACGGGGGTTGTTACTGCTCTTATAGCGAACATCGCATTCGGCCAGCAATTTCAAGGCTCTCAGTAAAAAAAGGTCATCAGTGGCCCCGGATTGTTCGAGGTAGCGTTTCCTGGTATTCTCACCTACTTCGAGAAGGTTAAGAGTAGCGGGATCTTTACAGACCAGCAGGTCTCTGAAGTGGGAGGCCAGGCCATTGATAAATAGGTGACCGTCAAAACCGTTGTCCAGTATCTCGTCAAAAATATTGAGCAAACCGGCTGTATTGTTTTGCAGTAAAAAATCAGTGGTGCGGAAATAATAATCGTAATCCAGTATTCTCAGATTATCGATCACGTCTTTATAGGTAATGTTATTACCGGAAAAAGAAACAATGCGATCAAAGATAGAAAGGGCATCTCTCAAGGCACCGTCAGCTTTCTGGGCAATAATGTGCAAGGCTTCATTTTCTGCCGTTATACCTTCCTGTTCTGCTACTTTTTTGAGGTGATTACTGATATCCTCTACCGCAATCCTTTTGAAGTCAAATATTTGACAGCGGCTCAAGATGGTAGGGATGATCTTGTGCTTTTCAGTAGTAGCTAGTATAAAGATGGCGTGTTTAGGGGGTTCTTCCAGGGTTTTAAGAAAGGCGTTAAAAGCTGCCTGGGAGAGCATGTGTACTTCGTCTATGATATACACTTTATAATTTCCTGCTTGTGGAGCGAAACGGACCTGATCTATCAGGTTGCGTATGTCATCTACGCTATTGTTAGAAGCAGCATCGAGCTCAAAAATGTTAAAAGAAAAATCCTGCTTGGGATCGGCTCCGTCTTCCGTATTGATCATTCTCGCCAGAATACGGGCACAGGTAGTTTTACCTACACCTCTGGGTCCGGTAAATAACAAAGCCTGGGCCAGATGATTTTTTTCAATAGCATTGTAAAGGGTATTGGTCACGTGTTGCTGGCCAACTACCTCGTCAAAATTCTGGGGCCTGTATTTGCGTGCTGATACGATGAAATTTTCCATCAGGGCAAATATATGATGACTAATGCTAGCTTACTATTATTGTTAATAATTAGAAAGGGCTGATCTTTAACGCAAAACTTTTTTGGGAAATGGTATAAATGACTACTTTTGCACTCCTTTTTAAAGTTCTATCTAATTAATTTAAACGAAGACAGATGAATCATTACGAAGCCGTTTTCATCATTAATCCCGTCTTATCTGATGAACAGGTAAGGGAAACGGTTGAAAAATTCAAGGGTCTCCTTGAAGCAAAAGATGGCAAAGTGCTGCACGAAGAAAACTGGGGATTGCGCAAGTTGGCTTACCCCATACAGCACAAAAGAAGTGGTTTCTACCACTTATTGGAATTCCAGGCTCCTGGTGAAATTATCAGCGATGTAGAAGTGGAGTTGAAACGCGATGAGCGTATCATGCGTTTCCTGACCGTAAGAATGGACAGGGATCATGTTGAATTTGCAGAGAAGAGAAGAAAGAAATTACAAAACGCTTAAAGAATTGAACTATGAGTGAATTAGAAACTGGAACAAACCAATCAGAGATAAGGTATTTACAGCCGTTGAGCATAGATACCGGTAAAAGGGAAAAATACTGCCGCTTTAAGCGTTACGGTATTAAGTACGTTGACTACAAGGATACTAACTTCCTGAACCAGTTCGTAAATGAGCAAGGTAAAATCTTACCTCGCAGAATCACCGGAACTTCATTGAAATATCAACGCAAGGTAGCCACTGCTATTAAAAGGGCCCGTCACCTGGCCTTGATGCCTTACGTAACCGATAACCTTAAATAAACAATAGCCATGGAAGTAATATTAAAGCAAGATGTTGAAAATTTAGGCTATAAGGATGATGTGGTAATGGTAAAAAACGGCTACGCCCGTAACTATCTCATACCACAAGGTTATGCGGAACTGGCTACTGCCGGGGCCAAAAAAATGTTGGCTGAGAATTTAAAGCAACGCAAACACAAAGAGGCCAAGGAGATCGAAGATGCCCAAAGTATGGCCGAAACACTTAAGGACGTAAACATTAAGATCGTTACCAAGGTTGGTAAAGGCAATAAATTATTTGGTTCTATCAATAATGCCAACCTGGCTGAAGAGTTGTCTAAAAAAGGCTATCATATCGATCGCAAATACATCAACATTCAGGGTGGTACCATTAAGGCTACCGGTCCCTATACCGCTAAAATCCGTTTGCATCGCGAAGTAGTGATCGATCTTGGATTTGAAGTAATAGGAGAATCAGGTCAGTAAGAAACTGACAAACAACAGTATTTTGAGAGTCCCGCCTCTGGCGGGACTTTTTTATGGGCGCAATTTCAGGGGAATTACCAGTTTTAAACCCGACCAGAACTGGTCAACAGCACAAACCTTAACGTCTACCAGACCGTTTTCAAGGGCAATATCCCTAATGATATCTTCATTGAGTTCCGTGGGCTTTTTAGAGCTTTTCTTGTACCAGCTTACCCATATCATTCCTTTTGATGTAATACACTCCCGGGCAAACAGTAGCACTGTTAAATAATCGTTGACTTGATTGGAAAAAATATGGATAAGATCACAATCCTGCTCACTTGCGGTCATTTCAAAATCCTTCGGTAGTTCAATGAGATCGAAATAGTTTTCAGGAGCGTTGATAAGGTGATATTTAAAACCCTCTTTGTAACCTAGCTTCTCAAAAACGGCTTTACTCATGGCGCAAACTCTCTATAGGATCCAGCCTGGATGCTTTATAAGCCGGGTATATTCCCGAAACAAGACCTACGATAAAACATATACCAACTCCCAGACCCATCCAGGCCCAGGGAATAATAAAACTGCCTCCTACCAGCATAGAAGTTCCATTTCCTATGAGAATGCCGAGTATTATTCCGGCCAACCCTCCCAGTATGCATATAACAATAGCCTCTGTTAAAAACTGGCTTCTGATGGTGACTTCCTTGGCACCTACGGCTTTTCTAACACCGATTTCATTAGTACGCTCAGTAACCGATACCAGCATGATGTTCATCAGGGCGATAGCTGCCCCCAACAAAGTGATAATACCAATAATAATAGCGGCATAAGTAACATAGCTCAGGTTGTCAATCAAAGTTTCACTGAGGTTATCGCTTTTGGTGATGTGAAAATCGTTTTCCTGTTTTGGTTTTAGCTTTCGTACGATCCTCATTATCGCGGTAGCCTCAGAGGTGGATTGATCGAGCATTTCCCCATTGAGGGCCATCACGTTAATGGCAAAGCTCTGGTTAGGGGAACTGAAGGAGGAACGGGCATTGGTAATCGGAATAAACACCGACTTGTCGCCCCCAAATCCAAAGGCATTCCCTTTGGGTTTCATCAAACCAATGATGCGGTAGCGCTTATTGCCAATTTCTATCACTTCCCCCAGGGGATTGGTCTTGGGAAAGAGTTTGTTTTTTATTTCCTGGCCGATCAAGGTAACCGGGGTGGCATTTTTCACTTCGTCTTCAGTTATGTTCCGTCCCGATTCTATCTCATAGCCCCCTGTTTCTATATAGTTCTCATCCATCGCCCAAACGGTGATGTTGGGGTCTGTTTTGATATTGCGGTATTTCACTTCGGCAGTGCCTGAGGCCAGATAAGAAACACTGACCAGGGCTGGTTCATCGGCAAACTTTTTCTTAAACTCCAGGGCCTGGTAATAAGTGATATTCTGATATACTTTAGGCCTTTTGCCTTGACGGCCGATTTGAATATTAGGCCCGGTATTTTGAATGGTATAGGTATTGGCTCCGAGCAAAGCAAACTGCCCGGTAAGGGCGCCTTTAATGGCATCGATAGCCGTTAGTATACCCACCAGTGCGGTGATGCCTATAGCAATGATAAGGCTGGTGAGAATAGTTCTCAGCAACTGACCTTTGATCGATTGCAGGGCAACTTTGATATTTTGAACTAAAAGCTTCCGGTTCATTTCAGGGTCTAAAGTATGAATTGTCTATTTAAATTTTTGGAGTTACAGAACGGATAATAGTAGCTTAACCGAAGGCAAAGCAGTGCAGAGAGAGTTTTGTCTGCCTGATCAGCTGTGCTCTTGGCGTGAGTGTTAAAAAGGTTGACAAGAATTAGCCCAATGGACTACCAAAAAAGAACATACACTTACATAAATTTTTGTTTTAGGATTAAGTTTATATTTATGTTGTGGCCGTTTCGGGGATATGTCCATCCGCTTTCCAACTCTTGGGGTGTTTTTTTAAGAGGTTCAAAATTCAAAAAATTAAAGTTCATCGCGGCCTAAACGAAGTGAAGAGCCGCGATCTTATTATTGCAATCGAGATTGAATGCCGGGTCTGTCGCTCACCTACCGAAGTAGGCCCGGCATGAAGTAAAATATAAAGCAATTCTCAAGAAATGTCGGTTCTGTGCCTGCCTCCACCCGGAAAGAGCTATGAATTACAAACCCCGAACCTCAAACCTTAAACCAGAAACCTACTCCTACCTACCTTTGCCATATGAAGAATCAAAGGCATGGCCAGTAAAAAATTGCTATTGATAGGTTGGGATGCCGCAGACTGGCAACTCATTAATCCCCTGATCAAACAGGGGAAGATGCCTGCCTTGCAAAGAATGATCGAAAAGGGAGTAAAGGGCAACATAGCTACCCTTAACCCATCCCTTAGCCCTATCTTATGGACCAGCATCGCCACCGGAAAACGCGCTTACGATCACGGTATTTTAGGCTTTGTACAACCCACTGCCGATCTGCAGGAAGTAGAGCCGATTACCTCCACCTCACGCAAGACTAAAGCCATCTGGAATATTCTCAATGAAGCCGGTTATACCACTAATGTGATCAATTGGTGGCCCTCCCATCCGGCCGAAAAACTAAAGGGAGTAACCCTTACCAATCACTTTCATCAAAAAGCCCCGGCTTTTGGAGCAGGGTGGCCCTTGGATTCATCTGTTGTATATCCCAATACTTTTTATGAAAGCCTGAAAGAACTGCGCCTTCATCCGGCAGAGCTAAGCCTAGCCCATATTTTACCCTTTGTACCGGAGGCCCATAAACTGGATCCCGAAAAGGATACTGTGCTTAAGAACCTCATGCGCATATTGGCGCACAACAGCTCCATCCATAATGCCGCTACTCATTTACTGGCGGAAACCGAATGGGATTTTACCGCGGTTTATTATGAAACGCTCGATCATATCAGCCACCTGGCTATGAAATACCATCCACCCAGACAGGAAGGAGTAGATGAAAGGGAGTATGAGCGGTATAAGAATATAGTGGAAGCCGCTTATCGCTTCAAAGATATGATGTTGGAACGCTTACTCGATCTGGCCGGAGAAGACTGTAATGTGATCCTATTGTCTGATCACGGTTTTCAGTCGGGCCAACAAAGGCAAGTCGAATTACCCGATATCCCGGCTTCACCTGCTCTGGAACATCGCAAATACGGCATTTTTATAGCTTCTGGACCGGATTTTAAACCAGGACAGGATATTTACGGTACTTCTTTGTTGGATATCGCCCCCACAATTTTACATTTATTCGACCTTCCCGTAGGAAACGATATGGAGGGAAAAGTACTGACCGACAGCCTGAAAGAAAAAACTCCCGTAGGCCATATTCCTTCCTGGGAACTTACCCCGGGTAAAGTGGAGTTTACTGATTCCCGGCTGGAAAACAATACCAGCATATTGCAACAACTAGAGCAACTGGGCTATATCGATCTCAACCAAAGCGATAAAGTTCGCTATGTACAGCGGGAGTTGCGTTACAATTTATGTCAGAGTCTGACAGACGGCAACAAGCTGTTCCGGGCTCAGGAGGAGTGTGAATTGCTCTTTAAAGATTTTCCCGATTTCAGAACTGCCTTGTTGTTGGGGGATATTTTTATAAAAAGAGCTGATTTTAAAAGTTTTGAGGATCTTAAACAGAGACTTGGCACAGAAGTAAAGGGTCATCCCTCTTTTAAGTATTTAAGCGGACTCTCAGAGCTTTACCAGGGTAAGGTTAGCCAATCGCTGGGATACTTTTTAAAGATCGAAGAAGAAGGTGGCCATAGTCTGCAGTTGTACAACGAAGTAGGCCGGGCCTTTTTGTTGTCCGGTGAATTGAGAGCGGCTGAAAGATATTTTGACCGATCCTTGGCCCTAGACGCTGAAAACGCCCCGGCCCTGACCGGAAAGGCTCAGTGTGCCGTTGAGAAAAATGATTTCAGTCAGGCCATATTGTTACTGGACAAAAGCCTGCAGCAACTTTTTTACCAGCCCAACGCTCATTATCTTATGGCGGTTGCCCTGAGAGGACTCAAAAAGGAAGATGAAGCGGTAAAGGCTTTACAGCTTTGCCTTTCCCAGGCTCCCAAACACCGGAAAGCCCTTGTCTTAAAACAAGAGTTTTTTAAAAGCAGAGAAATAAGAGAGGAAATAACCATAGTAACCGGCTTTCCCCGCAGTGGTACCAGCCTGATGATGAAAATGCTCGAAATGTCAGGCTATCCCGTTTTTACGGATGAAGTGCGCGTGGCCGATCAGCACAATCCTGCAGGATACCTTGAGCACGAAATGGTGAAAAAACTGGCGGGTAATACAGACTGGTTGAAACAGGTCATGAACAAAGCAGTAAAGGTAGTTCTACCTTTGTTGCGTTACCTGCCTGCGGATTACAGCTATCGCCTGATCTGGGTAAAACGCCCCCTTACAGAGGTGATCCTGTCCCAGGAAGTGATGAAAGGCAAAGACCGCCAAACCGTTATGCAGAATTTCCCTTTTCAACTGGCGGCCGATTTCCAAAAAGAAGAAGAAAGAATGTTACAATGGCTGCAATCACAGCCCAACTTTGCCATACTCCAGCTTGAATATTACGATTGCCTCAGTAAACCAGAGGAAGTTTTAGGACAAATACGACAGTTCCTGGATGTTCAGTTAAACGTTGAAGAAGGAAAAAAGTCAGTTAATAAAGACTTACATCGCAATAAATTGGGGGAGTACTAAGTTTTTCAGATTTTTGAAGCTTGTTTACGAAACACATGAATAAAGAAAAATTAGAAAAAGCCATTTTGAAATATACCGGGGTAGCCGCTGCCCTGTTGGGAGGAAATGCTGTTAAAGGGCAGGTGATCTATACCGATATCCCCGATACTACCCTGGATGAAAATGGCGAGTTCTACGATTTTAATATAGATCTGGATACAAGTGGGGTAGTGGATTTCCGCATCACTCAATTGGTAGACAGTACCCGTTTCATGATCAATGGGGTGGTGATACAGGATATAGGTACAGCTTCCAATGAGGTAGCCGGCATAGATTACGGCAATTACAATTATCCCTTTAAACTCAATTTGGGCGATACTATAGGGGATGGCCATCAGGTTTTTAAAGGACTGGGACAGAACAATCTCGGTTATATGGCTTTCGAAGTGCTGGACACTACTTATCCCAACAGCAATTTTGCCGGTGGGGTAACCGATGGTTTCCTGGGTCTGCGTTTCAGGGGCGACTTTGATGATACCATCCGTACCTTTTATGGCTGGATACGCCTGGATGTGGCAGCCGATCTCAAATCAGTCACCATTAAGGATTTTGCTTACCAATCCCAATTCGACTCCTCCATTACAGCCGGGCAGGGTGCTCAGATCGGATTACAGGAGAATATAAGGGAACAGGCCGAGCTTACCCAGCGAGGTATGGAGTTGTTTATCCGCTTACCGGAGTATTTTACTGCCGGAGGGAAGCTCGAGATATTGAATATGTCTGGTCAGTTGATAAGGGAAGAGGATTTTGAAGGCAGGGAACATCATTATCCTCTGGGTGATCTTCCCAAAGGTGTTTTAGTAGCTGTATTGACGACCAATGGCCAGCAAAACAGCAAAAAGATAGTGGTTTACTAAATCTTTTCCGACATTTCCACGATCCGGTCAGCAATGGACAGGCAGGAAGTGGCAGCCGGTGAAGGCGCATTGAGTACATGCACGGAACGATGCCCGTATTCTACCTTGAAATCATCGACCAGCGAACCGTCTTTTAGCAAGGCCTGAGCTCTAACCCCAGCTCTTGCGGGTTGAATATCATCCATAGTAAGAGAGGGTATCATCTTCTGCAAAGCCTGGAGAAAGAGTTTTTTGGAGAAGGCTCTCTTGTATTCTTCCAACCCTTGTTTGTAGTGTTTGCCGAAAAGCTTCCAGGTTCCGGGGAAGGTAAGTGCCTGTACCGAGTCTTTCCAATTAAAAGAAGTGCGGGAATAGCCCTCTCGTTTAAAGCTGAATACTGCATTAGGCCCGCACTCTACCGAACCATCTATCATACGGGTAAAGTGCACTCCCAGGAAAGGGAAATCCGGATCGGGAACAGGGTAGATGAGGTGCTTTACCTTGTGCTTTCCTTTTTTACTCAATTCGTAATAATCGCCCCTGAAACCGACAATCTGCAGATCCAGTTCATTGCCTTCCTTTTTGGCTAGCCGGTCAGATTGCAAACCGGCACAAAAGATTCTCCGGTCACAGTAGAATTTACCTTTGTTGGTAATGAGCCCACCTTGGCCATCTTCATCAAATGACTCTGTTACTTTGGTAGAGAGGAAAACCTCGCTTTCAGGGTTAATTTGAGTGAGGAGTTCCCCAAATTTTTGACATACCGCTACATAATCGATAATTCCGGTTACTGGTACCCGGATAGCTTCTACTCCTTCTGTAAATGGTTCGATCTCTTTTATACGGTTCGGCCCTATTTTCTCAATCCCTTCAATATTGTTTTCAATTCCCCGCTGAAAGATCTTTTCCAGTAAAGGCTTTTCAGCCTCTTCCGTAGCCAGGATGATCTTACCGCAGATGTCATGGGCAATATGGTGTTCTTGAGCAAAAGCTACGATCTGCTTTCGGCCGTCAACGCAGTTACGCGCTTTAAAGGAACCCGGTTTGTAATAAATACCGGAGTGGATAACACCTGAGTTGCGGCCGGTCTGGTGAGCGCCCAGAAAAGCCTCCTTTTCAAATACGGCTATTTTATAGTGCGGATATTTCTTTTGGAACTTATAGGCTGTGGCCAGACCGACAATGCCGCCACCAGTAATACCTAGATCGTAATGTTTATCCAAGAGTGTAGTGATTTAGCCGCAAAAATACATCGACTCAGTGAATATTGAACATACGGGAGATATTGAACCCGAAGTGAATATCACCATCCATCCAGCTACCGGGTGTTTGGGCAAATACAAAAGGTTCTGCTACTGCCCTTGAATTGGTAAAAAAGAGCTGGAAAACATGCCCCCCGGTTTCGATATCAAAACCCAATGATAAGGCTCCCCTGTAATTTTCTTGAGTCCCTTCAGCCAGATTGGTAAAAGCATTAGGGTTGAGCGGATGAACATATTCTACACTGATAGCGTGCTGCGGGCTTATTTTGTAACGGGCAGCCATCCCTATGGAAATAATATCGTTATTGTCTGAAATACGGTCTACCAGGTTAAAATGTGTGAGAGCCGGCACTAATTCCATTGAAAACTCTGGCGAAAATTTCCGGGCGACCACCAATTGATGAACATAGTTAAAGCGTTCTGATTCATTACGGGGTAATCCATCATCGGGAAAACGCTCTGCCGTGTAAAACAATCCGGAGTAGCCGGTAATGGAAACCGGAAAATTGACTTTGCCCTTACTTTGCCTGGCCAGGCGGTATTTTACAAAACCGTCATAGGTGCGAGGAGTGGCAGAAGCATAACCCAATCCCAGGTTGAGCCAGTCCAATGGGCTGTAGTCCACAGTAAGGCGTACTTCTGCTACATTCAAACCAAAAAAATTGTAGAAATAATCATCGTTAAAAGAACCAAAGCGGTGCAGAATGAGAAATTGCATTTCCCCTTTGGCCGTTAATTCGTTTGACTGTAAATTGACAATACGGGTTCCCTTGAAGGTGGCAAAGGTGTATTCCGTTTGAGGCCCTTGTTCGTCCTCCAACATTTTGAGCAAGTCGTCCTGCCCAAAACCGCTAAAGGCAAAAAGTAAAAAGAAGCCTGTCAGAAGGCTTCTTTTCAGAGGCATATCATTCCTTATCATATTCCATCTTTACAGTAATTTCCAACACATCGGAAATATTATTGCGCTTGGAAGCCGGAATCTTTACCCCGTAATCTTCAGGCTTGAGCTTAAAAGTAGATAGGAGCTTTACAGTTCCTTCAGATACCGTAAAAGTGGCTTTTTCAGAAATTTTTCTATCTACCCCATGGATATCCATGGTACCGGCAAAAGCTACTTCATAGCTACCTTCTTTTTCCAGTTGGGAGAAGTCAAAATTTTCAATACTTCCTTTGAAAGAAGCATTGGGGTATTTTCCGCTTTCCATGTAGTTTTCGTTGAAGTGCTCCTGCATTAAAGCCTTTTCAAATTCGAAACCCTTAATGGGCAGGAGAAAGGCAAAATTGCCCGTTTTTGTATCAATTACACTGGAAACTTGTTTGTTTTCCGCTTCAATGTCCTCAACCTGGGCGTTAGAATAAAATTTAATGTAACCGGTACGGGTCATATATTTTTGGGCAGAGCCTGTAAAAGCTGCAAAAACGGCAATAACTAATAAGAGGTTCTTTGTTTTCATAATCAGAGGGTTTTTATTCATTAATACTTTCAATTATTGCGGGCTCCTTTGTTTACCCAGCGTTTAATCTTTTCAATTTCACAATTTGGCAAAGGCCCTCCCGGAGGCATTATCGGTCCGGAGCTTCCCGTTATCCTTCCAACAAGCCTGCCATCCGTGGCGGTGAGTTGCGCATCGTCATAAGTGCTGAAGTCCAGACCCGATTGCGGGTTATTCCCCACGTGGCAACCGGAAGTAGCACAATTATCTTGCAGAATAGGCAGAATAACGGCTGCAAAAGTGGTTACGCTGGTATCACACTGGGTTTGCTGGAAATTTTGGTAGAGTTCTTCCCTGTTATCATAGTAGCAAGATGACATTAAAACAGGTATTAACACTATAAATAGGGGTTGGTGTAGCTTCATGATCGACTTTACATTATTGAGGCATACTGTTAGTAAACCAAATTTCAATCTTCTCAATATTACAATCTGGCATTTTGCCTCCCGGAGGCATCACAGGTACTGATGGATCATTTTTAACCCGGAGTAATAAATCAGTATTTAGCAAAGCATCTCTTACTTGGTTGTAGGTTTCCAGGCTGAGTCCCACCTGGGGGTTGGGGCCACCATGACAATTGATGCAGTTATTGTCAACAATAGTTTTAATACTATTATTATAGGTTAGATTATGCGAATTACAACTAGTGTCACCGGGATTCAGAGTATCGGGCGGGGCGGGAAAAGGGTCGTGCTGACATGACAAGACCGCTATTAAAAGACATACAATCGCACAGGTGAATTTTATTAAATTGCCCATAGTATTAAAGGGTTTTCACCCTGAAACGTGATTTATGCCAAATTTAATGTTTTAACATGAAAAGCGAACCTGTAAGAATTATTCATAAAAGAAGATCAATAGGCATGCTGCTTTTATATTCCTCTAAAATAGTACATAAATGAAAAAAATTATCTGGATAGTATTAGCGTTGGCGCTGGTAGCAGGGGCGTCCTATTTTTATGTGTTTCACAAACCGCACCGCAACATCCATAAAGAAAAAGCGGCTTTTGACCTGTCGGCTGAAGCCCTTAAAACAGCCTATGCCAGTAATGTGGAAACAGCTAATGCTCTTTACCTGGACCAGGTGGTAAAAGTTTCAGGTAAAGTGATAAAAAAGGACGGCAGCAACCTTAAGCTGGATCAGGGCATCTATTGTACCATGGCCGAGGGCTATGAACCTTCCACCGGTATGGAAGGGATGAAAGTAGTTGTAAAAGGGCGTGTAGTAGGCTACGATGAACTTTTTGAAGAGGTGAAAATGGACAATTGTGAATTGGTTCAATAAACATGTGGGGTACGTTTTACCCGCATCATCAATAAGAAACCGATCACAAAGAAAATAGAAAGCGAAAGAGCGCTCATTTTCATGTCTCCCGTAAGGTCGATCAGATAACCGTAAACAATGGTTCCCAGTACAATAGCAACCTTTTCACTGACATCGTAAAAGCTGAAAAAACTGGCGTGCGACTGCGTTTCAGGTAGTAATTTGGAATAAGTGCTACGGCTAATAGCCTGGATACCGCCCATTACCAGACCCACTATACCGCCTATAGCATAAAATTTATACTCTACCAGGGGATCGGTTTTAGTTAAGGTATAAGCCAGGAAACATACTATGGACCAAATCACTATACTGATCTTTAAAGCTCCCAGATTACCGAATTTTTTTGACAGGAAGGAAAACAGATAAGCCCCTCCTATGCCTACAAATTGTATGATAAGTATAGTGGCTATCAATTTCGATGAATCCAGCTGCAGCTCCTCATCACCGTAAAGGCTGGCCAATAAAATAACAGTTTGTACTCCCATGTTGAAAAAGAAAAAACTGTAAAGAAACCTTCTCAGCGACTGGTGATCTTTAAGTTGCAGGAAAACACTGCGTAACTCCTGGTAGCCCTTCCAGAGATATTTGCCTTCTTCTGGCTTGCGCTGGTATATATTATCTGGTAAGCGCCTGAAGGAGATCTGGGCAAAGCCCGCCCACCAAAGACCTACGGTTAAAAAACTGATGCGTGAAGCTTCCCCGGCCCCGCTCAAACCAAAGGCCTCCGGCACGGTGATCATAGCTAGGTTAAAGATCAGCAAAATAGAAGAACCGATATAACCCAGGGCAAACCCTTTGGCACTCAGACCGTCCTGCCTTTCGGGCGGGGCTATTTCCGGTAGAAAAGCATTGTAAAAAACCAAACTGCCCCAAAAACCTATACTGGCCATAATGCTGAGACCCAGTCCCAGAAAAACGTTAGATCCGTCAAAAAAGAAAAGGGAACTGCAGGAAATGGCTCCCAGATAGCAAAAGATCTTTAAAAAGAGCTTTTTCTTGCCCGTATAATCGGCAATGCCCGAAAGCAGGGGAGAGATAATGGCTACAATCAGAAAAGAAACGGATAAAGAATAACTGTAGAGAGTAGAACTGGGAAAAGTATAACCCAGAAAGCTTATTTCACTATTTGCCGCATTGCTGAAGTAAATGGGAAATACCGCGGTACTGATCACCAGTGAATACACAGAATTGGCCCAGTCGTAAAAAGCCCAGGCATTTTGAGTTTTCTTGTCCATAGGGCAGCGAATATAGAGAAAAGCAGTGGGCCTGTACATCAGACTAAGCTGATTATATTTGTGCGCTATGAAATTGCCCTCCCACATTAACGGCCCTGCTCATAAATTAATTGATGAAAGCGGAAAAATAATCGTAACCTGTCACGTAAATCCCGATGGAGATGCTATAGGGAGTGCGCTCGGGCTTTCACTGCTTTTGCAAAAAAGAGATAAAGACGTAAAGGTTATTGTACCCAATCAATATCCCGATTTTTTGAAATGGATGAAAGGCAGTGATGCGATCATTATCTACGAAGAAGATCCCGCTATTGCTGATGAACTATTGGAACAGGCTGACCTGATCTTTCACCTGGATTATAACTCACTCAAACGAAGCGGTCCGATGGAATCAATACTGGCTAAAGTGAGAGCAAAAAGGATAATGATCGATCACCACCCGGAGCCAGATGATTTTCCCGAACTGCGCTATTCCGATACTGCCATGTCCTCAACCTGTGAAATGGTATACCACTTTATCGAAAGTATGGGTTGGGAAAAGTATCTCGATACCGATGCAGCGGAATGTCTTTACACAGGTCTTACTACCGATACAGGAAGCTTTAAGTACAGTACGTCACCCGATACCCTTAAAGTGGCAGCTTCATTAGTGGCACTAGGGGTTAAACCGGAAGTTATTGCCTCCCGGGTTTACGATACCAATACAACATCCAAGCTAAAATTGCTAAGCCGGGCTTTGGAGCGGATGGATATTATAGAACGCTATAAAACAGCAGTAATAAGCCTCAGCGAGGAAGATTTGATTACATTTAACTTTCAGCGGGGTGATACGGAGGGTATAGTAAACTATGGTTTATCCGTTTTAGGTATGATGTTCAGTGCCTTTTTTTATCCCCGTGACGGTATGATCAAGATCAGTTTGCGAAGCAAAGGTGATTTTGATGTCAACGCTTTTGCCCGCAAACATTTTAATGGCGGTGGTCATAAAAATGCAGCAGGTGGCATGTCTGAGTTGAGTTTGGAAGAAAGCCTGAAAAAGTTTTACAAAATTCTGCCTTCTTACGAAGAAGAATTGCACAATGCTTAATATTTTGAAATATACCTTTTTAATAGCCATTGCTCTTTTGATATATGGGTGTCAGTGCTCCGGACAGGAAGAGTCTGTTTTGCCTAACCGGCAAAAGCAAGAAGACCGCATTAAAGCTACCCGCGATTTTCTCCAAAAAGAACGCGCATCTATAGAAGCATACATGAAAGATAATCAATTGGAGATGCAGCCCAGCGGTACCGGCTTGTTTTATAAGGTATTAAAAGACTCGGTGGCTGGCAAAAATGCCAGCAGCAGTGATCGGGTAGAAATAGAATACCGCATTTCCAATATGTACGGAAAGGTGTATTATTCTTCAGAAGAAAGCGGAACCCGTACCTTTACTATTGATCGTGAAGACGTAGAAATAGGCCTGCACGAAGCAGTAAAATTTCTGGGGCTTGGCGATAAGGGCCTATTTATTTTACCTTCGCACTTGGCCTTTGGCGTAGCAGGCGATCAGAAGAGAATTCCACCTGTAACTCCATTGGTTTACGAAATAGAAATAATTAATATTCAAAAATCGAAATCCTAATTTCCATGAGAAATGCACTAATGACGGCTCTGATCTTTGCCGGTATCCTCAGCAGCTGTAACTCCCAAAGTGGTGTAACGGTAAACGGTGAAAAGGTAGAGCTCGAAGATGGCCTGTACACTAAAATTACCACTAACAAAGGCGACATACTGTTAAAAATGCACTATGAAAAAACACCTATGACAGTTGCTAATTTCACGGGCCTGGCCGAGGGGAAAATTAAAAATAACGCTAAAGCCGAAGGTGAACCTTTTTACGATGGCCTCAAATTCCATCGCGTCATACCAGATTTCATGATACAGGGAGGTGACCCTCAGGGTAATGGCTCCGGAGGACCAGGCTATTCTTTTACCGATGAGTTTCATCCCGATTTGAAACACAATGGCCCCGGTGTGTTATCTATGGCTAACAGCGGCCCTAATACCAATGGCAGCCAGTTTTTTATTACCCATAAGGAAACGCCTTGGCTGGATGGCAGGCACAGTGTATTTGGACAGGTAGTGCAGGGGCAGGACGTAGTCAATAAAATTGTCCAGAACGACATCATGGAAAAAGTAGAAGTGATAAGGGTAGGTAAAGAATTAAAGAATTACGATCCCGCCAAAGCTTTTGAAGAAGCTAAAGCAGAACAGGAAAAAAAGAAAGCTGAGGAGGCCAAAGAGAAGGCTAAAGCAGTGGAAAAATACACTAAGGATGCCCAAAAAACCGCCAGTGGCCTGCACTATAAAGTTTTAAAAGAAGGTGAGGGCCCAAAACCCGAACAGGGACAGATCGTAAGAGTACACTATGCCGGTTACTTGCCGGATGGAACCTTATTTGACAGTAGCATTAAAGAAATAGCCCAGAAAAACGGTAAATACGATGAGCGCAGTGAGCCTTATGATCCTTTTGAAGTAGCCTACGGCCCCCAGGCCAGGGTTATCCGTGGTTGGGTAGAAGGCCTGCAACTGATGAAAGTAGGCGATAAATATCAGTTGATCATACCACCAGATCTCGCTTATGGCAAAGGAGGCGTGCCCGGGCTTATTCCCGCTGATTCATGGTTGATCTTTGACGTAGAAATAGTAGGAATAAAGCAATAATGGAAAAGGGTATTTACGCAAAGTTCAAGACTACTCACGGTGATATTACCGTAAAACTTGAACATGAAAAAACCCCTCTTACGGTGGCTAACTTTGTAGGCCTTGCCGAGGGTAAATTGAAAAATTCTTCTTCAGGAGAAGGAAAACCATATTACAATGGTTTGAAATTTCACCGGGTGATAGCTGATTTCATGATACAGGGTGGTGATCCCACCGGCAGCGGGGCCGGGGGGCCGGGCTATGCCTTTCCCGATGAATTTCATTCTGAATTGAAGCACGATGGCCCCGGTGTTTTATCTATGGCTAATGCAGGCCCTAATACCAATGGCAGCCAATTTTTTATTACCCATAAGGAGACACCCTGGTTGGATAATAAACACTCGGTTTTCGGCAAAGTGACTGATGGACAAGCCGTGGTAGACAGTGTGCGCCAGGGTGATGCCATGCAAAAAATTGAGATACTGAGGATAGGGGAAGAAGCTGAAAATTGGGATGCCGTAGCGGTATTTGATGAAAAGATGCAAAGCATAAGGGATGAGGAAGAAAAAAGAAGAACTGAAAAGCTGAAAGAGATAGCTTCCCTTATAGAAGGCTTTGAAAAGACACCCAATGGCGTATACTACAAAATCACTGAGGTAGGTAACGGAAAAAAAGCTGAAAACGGTTATACCGTACATGTGCATTACCAGGGCCGATTAACTAACGGAACCATATTTGACGACAGCAATAAAAGAGGAAACCCCATTGATTTTGTATTGGGGGCCGGCCAGGTAATACGGGGTTGGGACGAGGGTATAGCCCAACTGAAAGAAGGTGCAGAAGCCACTTTGATCATTCCACCGGAAATGGGCTACGGCAGTGCCGGGGCCGGAGGTGTAATACCGCCTGATGCCTGGCTGGTTTTTGATGTGAAACTCGTGAAAGTAGGATAAAAATAAACCCCCCGCTCAGCGGGGGTTTTTGTTTAGAAATATGAGAATAAGACAATTTAGCATTGGCTTCCAGTGATTTTTATTCTATATAATTTTCAATAAATGAAATCACTTTTTGATTGAACAGTTCCGTTTCTTCATAGTGGGGGGAATGAGCCGATTTCTGAAAAACGTGAAAGAACTCATCTGCTAGTTCCATTGATACCTTGGCTTCATAAGCTAATTCTACAGGGAGTATTCCATCAGCTTTTCCCCACAACAATAATTTGGGAATATCAATTTCGCCTAAACGGGATGTAAAATCGTAATGCCAAACGTCCATTTTTTTGATCACGTGTTTATTTTGAGCAAGAAGGGCAATGAAATCCGTTTCGGAAAATAGGATTTGGTCAAGCCCTACCAGGCCTTCCCGGTTGGCATCATCATAGAAATATCCCCCTGCTTTAGTCACATTTTTGCTGTGCTGAATAATTACATCTGTATTTCTCCAGCTAGATTTACCCTGATAGTATCCTTTGATCTGCTTCCATTCCTTGGTATCTTTTCCCCTTGAAATGTGGTTATCTGCAACATTCAAAACATAATCTCTTGAATACTGGTAGGCTGTTTGCCCTAAATTGTGACCTCCGTCAACCTCTATCCAGCCTGAGATTTTGGACCGAAGATTCGGATTCAAAAGATAGGCTGTTCCCAATGTTCCTCCCCAACTATGTCCCAGTAAAACAATTTTTAGTGGATTGTATACAGCCTGGACGTATTTCACAACAATATCCAGGTCTTCTACAAACTGATCTAAAGTGAGTAAGGCGTCATCACTGTGACCAATGCTATTGCCCGAAGCCCTCTGATCGTAGTAAACCATTGCATACCTGTTTTCAATATCTGAAAAGAAGTTGTTGTGAATATCAATAAAGCTGCTCCCTCCCGGACCGCCATGCAGGAAGATGATGAAAACATCGGATTTCAGATTTCCTCTTACCCATACGGGCATGTCTGCCTCTTTGTGACGGATGAAAACATAATCATCTTCCAGGGGCTCTTTTTCGCAAGAGCCGATCGTAGTAATTATCAATAGATGTAATAAGATTTTGTGCATGTTCATTTGATCTGATAGGAAACGGAGAGGTCGAAGCCTGTTCGGAGTAGCCACATATCATTAAAAGGATATTGGTAAAACATTCTTCCCCCAATTGAAGGAGTTAAAAAATCACCGTTATCCAAACTGAAATTTTTACCATACCTGATCCCAAAAGAGGGCGCAAAATGGAACCAACCCGATTTCTTTTTGATGAAAGCTCCCTGCCTGTATTTATAGACTGGGCTATCTGCCAGTTGATAAAGCAAGCCCGTTCCAAGAGAAGCTTCCCAATAGTTGAGCTTTTTAGTATTTCTTCTGTAAATGATCTCAGGTAAAACGAAATAGTTTCTGGTATGACCTTTATGGCGATAGCCTATGAAATTTATTCTGGCTACCAGTTGATTTTTTGTTTTGTTCAAGGCTATTTCACTGAAAAGAACAATTCCCGGGTGGGTTAATAGTTCCCCGAAATAGCCTATTCCAATTGAAATTTGGGGTATACTGTTCAGTTCTGTCTGTGCTTTTGTTTTTATGACAAAAAAGACAGCTAGAATAAAAGCTAATACCAACTTTGTACTTATTCTCATTTCAATTTTGGATAGGCTAGTGTGGAGGAATTCCTGAGCTTCTAATATTTATTTTTCTTTCTTTCCGACTGTATTGCCCGGTACATTTTTCCAAGCTCTTTATTTTTACGCCTTTTCTCTGCCACAGTGCTTGAGAAATGCTCCTGTTCCCGTTTTATTTTGAGGTAATTCTCGTAAACTTCCCCGGATATTTCCCCTTCATCAACAGCCTTTATTACAGCGCAGCCGCTTTCTTCAATATGTGTGCAATCTTTGAATTTGCACTTTTCTGCCAGATATTCAATGGCTTCATAGGTTTTTAGTATTATCAGTCATTCCCACTTCCCGCATACCCGGTGTATCTATTACGATACTTTTATTAGGGAGTATGACCAGTTCCCGGTGGCTGGTAGTGTGTTTCCCTTTATTGGTGATTGAACTAATAGAATTTATCTTCTGTATTTCTACTCCTGATAATTGATTGACAATACTGGATTTCCCTACTCCTGACGAACCGAGAAAGCAATAAGTCTTAAATTCTTTTAATGATCTTCTGAGCTCATCAAATCCACTCAATGTTTTACTGCTGATTGGTATAACCGGGATTTCTTTGATTCTGTTGCGGATGACTTCAACCAGGTTTTTAACTTCCTCATCGCTTATGAGGTCTGTTTTGGTCAACAGTATTAGCGGTTTTATTCCGGAAGAGTGACACAGGGTTAAATATCGCTCCATCCGTTTCAGGTTAAAATCCTGTCCAACCGACTGGACGATAAAAGCATGGTCAATATTGGTAGCAATGATCTGGATTTCCCCGTATTTGCCCACGGCCTGCCTTTCCAGTTTTGATATCCTGGGAAGAATACCCTGAATAAGGGCTGTTTCAGTATCCGTAACGATTAGTTTGACCCAATCTCCTACAGCAGGAAAATCTTCGCGGCTCCGGGCAGAATATCTCAGATTCCCTGTTATTTCGGCCGTGAATACCCCTGTGTCAGTTTGTACAAGGTATCTTTCTTTATGTTCCGTAATAACACGTCCTAATTCAAAACCTGATAAGTCATCAGGGGATATCAATTTTGTCATTTCTCCGGCAAAACCGAGCTCTTTCATTGTTGATCTAATAAAGTTTTCAGAATTACAGCCTTATCCAAAGGTTGCTGTAACAACATCTTCTTGAGATGATACATCCGTTTCTTTCGCAAGATACCTCTGGTTTTGATAATCCCAACCCGATATTATTGAAATTAAAACTATTCTATTGGCGAGTGAAGAAGCATAGGCAAACCATCATATCAACAGAATACGGCCACAGCTATGGATAATCACTTTGGAGAATGATCGGGGTTAGTTAGATCGGTATCATAGTGTTTCAGTTCAGTTACCCGCTTGCCGTTGTTTTTGTGGCGCTCATAAGTTACTTTGATCTTATAGTAATTCCCCATAATAAAAGGACAGGAAGAGATACATTTACTGCAATTTTTCGAAAATTCGAGGGCGCATTTTTCACTGTCTATGAATTTCGGATAGCCGTCATCCAATATTTTGGTCTGTTCGTAAATAGCATTGCCCGGGCAGGAGCGAACACAATGATTGCAGGTATCACAAAACTCCCTGACCCATAAGTGCTCATTATCAGCCAAAGTTTTTAAAGGCAGGTTATCAATATCCACAAAAACGGCCGCCAATCGTAGCGAAGGCCCGAATTCAGGAGTGATTAAGAGCCCGTTTTTGCCCACAACTCCCATTCCGGCATCCTGGGCAACAGGAACGGTCATTATATCTCCGCCAATAGCAGGGGAGGCATGGCAATTAAACCCCTTGTCCCTGAGAAAAGCCGCAATTTTATTGACGGCAACCCCCAGTCCGGAATAGGTTCGCCAGATCTCTTTAGTAGCTGCTTCCGAAGGATTGGTTTTGATGTCTTCCCGGTTCATTTCCATGGCTATCATAATGGCATTATCATACAGGATCTCAAAATCTTTATAAATAAAATCGGGATTGACTTTGGTGTAACCGAGCTTTGAAACCCCTAAGGAATAAGCGTAGTCTTCCAGTTCCTTCAGCGTAGCGGCATCAATAGTTTTCTTGCCCGTTTTTGGATTTTGAGTGATCTCTTTGGCGCTCCTTCTCATCTCTTTTACGGAGGTGAGCAATGCTGCTCCAACCGTTTTAAACCCTTTTAACTTATCTTTCATACTGCCGTACTGTATCAAAAGTAAAGGGATAATGACAGCAGGGCGGGCTTTTTTACTGCTTTTAACGGGCTTGTCGCTTTTCTTTATCCAGTGCGAGGCACTGAGGAAGAAGGGCGTTTTTCGCATGAGTTTGTAGAGTTTCATATTCCCTTACTTTATAGTTTATTTAGTGGCGATCTATTTTTTCTCCCAATAAAACGTTTTACTCATAAAAAGTACTTTCCCGTTTACCTGTAATTTTTTCGGGTTAAGGGGAATAAACTCAGCATCAATCTCAATCCCCCTGGAGGGAGAGATCAATATACCTTTCCACGATCCGGATTTAGGGTTAAACTTCACTTCTTTCATGACTTGCTTTCCGATATAGTCTTTTTTAGAAGATCGGGTAATGATGGCTGAATAGACGTTATTTGATTCTTTCTTTACTTGAAAATAAGACTCATCCATTTTTTCACTGTACCAGGTTCCCAGTATATCATCTGCATTGGCATTGGTTCTCGCTTCAACAGAGTAAATGATACCCTCAGTAAGATAATGTGTTACTCCAATTGAAGATAAAATAACGGAAGCTAGAGTTGTGGCTTTGAATATTCTTTTCATTGTTTTAGTGTTTAGAGAGTTACATTGTTTTTTTATAATTGAGAACTGCCCAGGTGTTGAAGAAAACAGCCATGAGACTGATGATCAAAAATTGAGTTTTAAGAGCAGCAAATCCACTGCCTTTTAGCACCACCAATCTTACCACGTCAATGAAGTAGGTCACGGGATTGGCTATGGCAATCCATTTGGCCCATTCGGGCATACTATCTACCGGTGTGAAAAGCCCGCTCATCAACAGAAAAACCATCATACAAAAAAAGGCCAGCGACATGGCTTGCTGTTGGGTGTTGGAATAGGTGGAAATGATCAAACCTATACCGAGTAGCGCTATGAGGTAAATAGCCAGGAAAACATATAAAGTAAGCAACGATCCCAGGGGTACGATACCGTACACCAACCAGGCTACCCCGAACAGGCCCAGGGTAAAAACAAAAATACCGATCGCCCAGAATGGAATGAGCTTACCTAAAATAAAATGATGTTTTTTGACAGGAGTGACGTTGATCTGTTCAATGGTACCTACTTCTTTTTCTTTTACAATATTCAAGGCACACATATAGGCTCCTACCATAGTGACCAGTATTACCAATATTCCGGGTACCATAAAGGAAGGGTAATTCAAAAAAGGATTAAACCAATTTAAGCTGGACACTTCTATAGTAGCAGTATTAACGGAGTTATTAGAAGTGATCCAATCCAGGCGAATGTCTCTGTTAAAGCTGCCGATAATGCGGTTCAGGTAAGCACTTCCAACGGTGGCATTGGTGCCATTGATTGCATTTACAGCGATGAACAGATTGGCTTGCTTATCTACTACCAGGCTTTTTTCAAAATCTTTTGGTATTTCCATTATCAGATCGGAATTATTCCGCTGGAACTGTTCATAGGATTCATCAAAGGAAACATTGAAGTCATTCAACTCAAAATAACCGGAGGCTATGATCTTGTTTTTCAGCTTTTGGGAGTTGGGGCTTCTGTCGTGATCGACCAGCGAAATACGGATATTCTTGATCTCATAATCTGCTGCCAAAGGCATAACCAGCAGCTGAATAATGGGCATGGCAATGATCATTCTCAAAATGTTGGAATTCCGGAATATTTGCCGGAACTCTTTCTGCAGTAAAAACCGAAGTGTTCTCATGCCAGTCGGATTTTAAATTTCTTGATGCTGATGGTCAGTAATACCAGGGTCATTACGGTGAGTACCAGCAGTTCCTTCCAGATAGCTTCTATACCCATGCCTTTTATCATCACTGATTTGGTGATGGTATAATACCATTTGGAGGGGACGAGATTGGAAATGTATTGCAGGGCCAGGGGCATGTTTTCGAGGGGAAACATAAAGCCGGTAAGCATCATGGTTGGTATAAGCATTCCCATTAGCGATATAAGCATCGCAGCCTGTTGTGAGTCGGTGGAATTGGAAATAAGCAAGCCCAGGGAAAGGGCCGTCAGTATTAATAAAGAACTGGCAAAGTACAAGAGGAATATACTTCCTTTAATGGGCATGTCCATCAGGGTGGTACTCAATATTAAGATGACGGTGAGGTTGATCAGTGATAAAAAGAAGTAGGGGACAGCTTTGGAAAGAACAACTAAAATGGGATTAAAGGGTGAAACCAGGAGCAGCTCCATAGTTCCCGTTTCCTTTTCCTTTACGATGGAAATGGAAGTCATCAGCACACAAACCAGCAGGAGGACCAGGGCTATTACTCCCGGAACAAAATTGGTCGTTCCCTTTAATTCGGGATTGTAGATCATCCTTACATCTGTTTTAATAGACATGAATTGGGCTTGTCCCTCTTGCAATTCTTTTTGGTAATCCATTAGTATACTGGAGGCGTAATTGGTCAGCGTGGTAGCTGTATTGGGATCTGAGGCATCGGCAATAAGCTGTACCTGGGCTTTATTAAAATGATTCAAGTCATTTTGGAAGTTGGCAGGGAAAATAACCGCGAGCCTGATTTTGCCCTTTTTGAACTCCTGTTCTATTCCCTTGTGGTTAAGAATATTCTTCTCGATATTAAAACTTGGACTGGCCTCAAACCTTTGTAGTATGTTTTGGGTAGCGGCATCCCGTGCGTGATCGCAGATCAAAACTTTAGAATTCTTGATCTCGTTGGTAAGGGCAAAACCAAACAAAATGATTTGTGCTACAGGCATGCCAAATAGCAGGAGTAAGGTTTTCTGATCGCGGAAAACGTGGTAAAACTCTTTTCGGACAAATGTGATGAACTGTTTCATAACTGGTCTTCTCTCCGTTTTGCATTTCGGGCCAGTTCATAAAACACATCATCCATGGAATCTGCTGAGAATTGCTGTTTCAGCTTATAAGGCGTATCCAGGGCCTTGATATAACCGTCTACCATCATGGTAACACGGTTGCAATATTCAGCTTCGTCCATATAATGGGTAGTAACAAAAATGGTGATGCCTTTATCGGAGGCATCATATATCAAATCCCAGAACTGACGTCTTGTAACCGGATCTACTCCCCCTGTGGGTTCATCCAGGAACACAATTTTAGGCTCGTGAAAAATGGCCACGGAAAAGGCCAGTTTTTGCTTCCACCCCAGGGGTAGGGAACCTACCAGTTTGTCAGCTTCACTTTTCAACCCCAGAGTTTCAATCAGTGAGCGCATTCTCTCCTTTAAATCTTTATCAGGAACACCGTAGATACCACCAAAAAAGCGGATGTTCTCCATAACGGTCAGGTCTTCATATAAAGAGAATTTCTGGCTCATATAGCCAATGTTTTTTTTGATCTGTTCCGTTTCCTTGTAGATGTCAAAACCGCCTATGGTAGCTGAACCGGAAGAAGGAGTAGAAAGCCCGCACAGCATTCGCATAGCCGTGGTTTTTCCGGCTCCGTTTGCTCCGAGAAAACCAAATATTTCCCCTTGGTAGACTTCAAGAGTGATCTGATTAGCGGCTACGAAATCACCGTATTGTTTGGTGAGTTTATCGGTTTTGATTACAACTTCATTTGTCATTTCAGCTCATAAGTTTGATGAAACAATCTTCTATAGTGGGCGCAATGCTTTTAATTTCTATTTGGGTATGACCCAAATGTTCCATTTCGTTTATTAACTTCTTCTGCATTTCAAATGTGTTACCTTGATGCAGGGTGATGTGATGGTACTCACCAAAGGAATTACAACTGCTTATGGTGGAGCTTTGGCGTAAATCGGCCAATAACCTGCTCATTTTTTGGGATTTAACGGCATAAAGCTGATCGGGAAACTGATTGATGATCTTTCGTGGGCTGTTGATGGAAAGAATCTCTCCATCCTGTATCAGGGCAATGCGGTCACATAAGGTAGCTTCGTCCATGTAAGGAGTAGATACCAGAATGGTGATATGCTGTTCTTTTAACCCTTTCAGCATTTCCCAAAACTCTTTTCTCGAAACCGTATCAACCCCTGTAGTGGGCTCGTCCAACAGCAACAGGCTGGGGCTCCTGATCAAGGCACAGCACAAAGCCAGTTTTTGTTTCATGCCTCCGGATAGTTTTCCCGCCCTGCGGGTTTTAAAAGGCTCTATCTGTGTGTAAATATCCCTGATCAATTCGTAGTTTTCCTCTATACTGGTGTTGAACAGGGTAGCGAAGAAGTTCAGGTTTTCTTCTACGGACAGGTCCTGGTACAGAGAGAACTTTCCGGGCATATAACCTATCCTTTTGCGGATCTCTTTGTAGTCATTTACAGCATCATGACCATTTACAGAAGCTGTTCCTTCGTCCGGTAGGAGTAAAGTGGCAAGTATCCGGAAGATGGTGGTTTTACCAGCCCCGTCAGGGCCTATCAAGCCAAATAGCTCGCCTTTTTCTACGGAAAAGGAAACATCGCTTACAGCTTTGACTTTACCCTTGTTATAGGTTTTTACAATATTTTTCAATACGACATCCATTGCCTTAAAATCTTAATTCGCCATACATGCCGATCTTATAGGTGCCATTGTTAACCACTTTCACCTTAACGGCATAAACCATATTGGTCCTTTCATCTTTGGTTTGAATGCTCTTGGGGGTAAATTCGGCTTCATCATTTATCCAAATAATTTCGCCCTGGTCTTCTGTCATTCCTCCCTGACCATTATCGGTCATAACCCGGACTTTTTGATTGAGCCTTATACCGGGTAACTGATCCCCGGAAACATAGGCCCTTAGGGTCACAGTGGACAGATCTGCTATTTTATAGAGAGATTTGCCCTGAGCAGTCACTTCTTGTTCTTCGGCATATTTAGATAAGACAGTACCTTTTACAGGATTTATAATCCTGCACTTTTTGATCTGATCGTCAACCTGTTCAATTTGCAGCTGCATGGGTACCATATCGTTTTCAATGCTGCTTCTGGTGATCTCAAGGGTTGATCGTTGGGCGGCAATCTGTTTTTTGAGTACTGCAATGCTGGCATCCATGTCATCCAGTTGTTTTTGCGTGGCCGCATTGCCTTTTACCAGGCTGGCTATTCTGATCTTTTCCTTTTCGGCTGTAGTCAGTTGCTCTTTCAAAGAGGCCAGTTGAACGGCAATATCCGGTTGTTTGCTTTTTAAGGATGCAATTTGCGCCTGTAGTTGTTTCTTTTTGAGGTATAGCTGGGTGCTATCGATATAACCAATGATCTCACCGGCTTTCAGCTCCTGTCCTTCCTCGATGTTTAAGGCGAGGATCTTTCCGTTGGCTTCTGAAGAAATAATGGTCTCAACAGCTTCAAAGGTTCCTGTGGCATCAAAGTTTTTATCGTTGGTGTTGCAAGCGGTAAAAACAAAGACCGTACACAGGATTATCACAGGATGTAAACTTTTCATATTAGTTGTTTTTAGTGTTTTATAGTTCAATTACCGGTTGTTGTATTTAGATGGTATTGTGCCATCAGCAGTTGTATTTCATGCATCAGTTGGTTTTGTTTGGCCTGGTCTTCGGCATTCAAATAATTCATGTAGTCAGCAGTGGTAGCCGTACCAAGTTCTAATTGGGTCTGGGTGGCTTCTTTAATACCTTTTCTCAGCTCAATGATCTCGTCATCCGATGCAATGAGTTTCTCAAGTTTGCTGATCTCAGAGTTTTGCTGCTGGATATTGAGCTCAGTGTTAAACAGAAAGACCTTTTTCTGAATATCCAGGGTATTCTGCGTGATGGTTAATAGTTGTTTGTCTTTTCTCAAAGTGTAAAAACTGCTCAGGTTCCAGTTCAGGCGAATACCGCCAATGTAATAGGCTTCAAAGTCGTTGCTGAGTAGATTCAATGCCGGCCGGCCATAACCTCCCTGCACAAACAGACTGAATTTGGGTAGAGTGTTATTGGTGATCAATTTGGATTGAAGGTCAATCGCTTTTTGCTGATAGCTGAAAAGCGATAGTTCAGGACGGCTTATATCATTTGTTGGTAGTACCGGAGCAGGTTTTTCGAGTTGTACATCATCTGTAATCTCCCGGTTGATGAACAGCGACAGCATATCTGCATATCCTTGCTTTAATGCCCGCAATTCAATCTCTTTTTGATCAGACTGGAGTAACTCTGCCACCAGTAGATCAGTATTACTTTGAAGGGCAATACCATTACTAACCGCTACTTTGGTTTTTTCAATACCGAGATCGATATCTTTTTTCAGGATATCTATTTGCTGTAGCTGGGCATCAATGAGGAGAATGCCGAAGTAAAGCTGATTAATCCGTTCCCTGAGCTTGTAAAGTTCAACTTCAATCTTCTGCTCCTCAACTACGGTGTTATTCTTTACAATGGCTTTTTGATCTTTTACCGTGAAAAGATCGGTGATGGGTTGTTGTGCCTCCCCGTAAATACGGTATTGATCGTTACTCAACTCCGGGATTTCCAGATTGGGCAGGGAAATGGGCAAGCTTGTCACCTCCGACTGGTAAGTTGCCTGACCAACAATATTGATTTTTGGCAGAAAGCCTTTATTGGCATTTTCCAGGGAAAACTCCTCTGATTTTTGGAGAAGCATTTTTTGTTTTACGAGTGGGTAATTCTGCTTAGCCCAGGCATAACAGCTGTCTAGTGAAATTACTTGTGGACTACTTTGGGCCAATACAGGAGAATAACCCAGAAACAGTAACAGAATCATTTTGACTACTAAACCTTTTTTAATCGCTTTGTTTATCATTTTGTTTTAATCATTTGTTTAATTTATGACCAAAAAAATTTTATTCTTTTTTAAACATAACAGCAATCCATCCCGGTATCAGTTTTTTACGCTCTAACATCAAATCTTTAAACTGATCTTCGTTGAGGTTGCCAATGAGTTTTATCATAGGTGAAGCAACAAAAGGGAAGACGGATAGACCCATTATATTGATAAGCAATTGAATCATTGGCAAGTCTTTTACCTCTCCTTTTTGTACAGCTTCCTGATATTGTTGAGCCAGGACAGATTGTGTCAATATATCCTGGGTGTTCAGCCTGGTAAAGAGTTCCTGCGGGTTACCATGCCGCAACTCACTCATGATGAATAAGGGTATTCCCGGTTCAACCAACAGCAGATCGATGTAGTTGAATACAAAAATTTCTACTTTTTCCCAGAGAGTAGTGTCCTCATTATTAAATACACCTATCAGGGACTGCATGAACTGGGATAAGGTGTCAAACATGATAAGATTGAACAAGCGCTCCTTACTTCTGAAATAGTAATTCAATAACGCCAGGTTTATGCCTGCTTCTTCTGCAATATCCCTGGTGCGTGTGGCGGCAAAGCCCTTTTTGTGGAATATGACCCGTGCCGCTTTCTTAATGCGCTCCTCTGTGCTGTTATCTAATTCTTTTCTTGCAGACATTGATCTGTTTTCAAGGCAAATATAAATATTTGCCGATAAATTAAACAAAATATTTAATCAATTGATTAAGTAAATTCTGCTCAGACATGAGCATTATTAGCTCTCATGCTCATCTCTGTACTATTAATTTTCGGGTAGGGCGTCAAACTCTTTTCTTTTGCCTTCAAACCATTCATTCATCACTTCCGGTGATTTCATAAGTTCCTGCATTTCGCTCATAGCTTTGAGATGTGCAGTATCACCTTTTTGAAACATTTCCGTACCGTGATCTTTGCTCATTTTCGCTATTTCTTCAAAGGTATTGGCGTGGAATTCTTCATCGCAAGCTCCGCCTAATTGTTTACAAGTCATTGTTTTCATAATGATGATTTTTATAATTATTGGATGAAATTTATTATCCCATATCGGTAACCTGAAGATGAACAAATTGGTAAAGCATTCCCAATTGCATCCTACGTCTTTATGGATATTGTTAGCTACTGTTTATTCTCCAAATCCTGACGAATTATCTATTGGCTTCTTCAATAATTCCCATGATGTCATCGAATGAGGTCTGAGGCATATTATTAAAATCCTTAAATCTGTGCTCCCATTCCTTATTCGGGTACTTCTTTTCGATCAGGCGCCTCATGAGTTACATAACAGCGTTTCTATGGTTGTATTCTCCGGCAACATTAATTGAAGCAGTTTGAAGTGCACAAAAAAAGCTATACGTATCATTTTTAATATCATCCTGGCATCTTCTATCATCATTTTTGTTCCAGTTCAGCGGGTCTTTAAAAAGCTTTTTGACATGAGCTATAATCTCCAGATCTTCATTTGAAAAAGGGACATCGGGATCTTTATCTATAAGAAAGTTGATCTCTCTGTCTGTAATACTAAGACTGTCAAATGTATACCATCCAACTCTGGGTAAATCCGTAGGTTTAAGCATAATTTGAGGAAAACCGGCCCGCTCGGTAATAACAAATTGGGCTGCAATTTTATGCTTCTTTTGTATGATCAAAAACCCATCTTTTGGCAGTATCTTAAAAAGAGTTGCGCTGTCAATTTTGTCATATTCTCTGTCTAATACAATTTCAATGCCCGTGAATAGTTTGTCCTCGCATTCCCCAACCAGTTTATCCTGACCCAGAACCAGATGGCAAGGGCTTTGTGAAAATAATGAGATTGATGTACTCCAGATGATTAATACCAGAACAGGATTAAAATTTACTTTCATAATGCGCATTTTATAGTAGCTACCGTACAAGTGTATAGTTTGTGGCAGCATTCTAAGTGTTTTACTGCCTTTAAGGAACTTACTTGGATGGTTTTTTTATTTTTTTCTGACTTCTTTATACAGTTTAGAACCGACTATACCTGCTAATAGTAATTCCAGTAGACCGTAGGCAGTTCCAATTGCTGCAAGCCGGAATGGCATGAAGCCATAAGCAACCAGGGCGGCATTAGACCAAAAATATGTTAAAAACCAGATTATTAGGGCAACCGTAACTGCTACTCTTAGCTTTGATTTATATTTAGATTGAACAAAGGCATAAATCCAAATCATTGAAATTCCTAACACAATTGACATGATTGCAAAATATCCCATAGCTCCATCACTTAGAGGTGGTAATGCACGACTTTCCAATACCTCATCCATTTGATTACCAACCAGAGGAATCATTCCTAATCCGCTGATGATGATTACAATTCCTGCCACGAACCCACTGGTAAATACGCTTTTTAAATTGATATTCATTCTATTTTGCTTTTTTGAATTTGATGTTGCCTATGTAGCAGTATATTACTTTGCGACCTTGATAATCATCCTTATACATTCCTTTTAGAAGGAAATTGATACCAACTTTAATATCAGAAATTGCATCAAATGCTATGAATTTAGAAGTTGGTCGGGGCTCAAAGGTCATTTTTATTCTAGAAAAACCGAAGATCGGTAAAAAAGATATTAAAACTAGTAGTCGAAACTTTGCTTTCATCACTTCATTTTGTCTTAGTTATTTGATATTGAGAGAGTCAACCCCAAATTGGGCTGATCCGTTACCTACCGGTATTTCGTTATTCAAAGGAGATACCATGAAGCCGGGGTCATACCTGCGCAAATGATACATTCATAGCGACTACAAGGAGTAGAACTACCAGGATATTTTTCATTGATTTAAGCGAATCCGCTCAAGTTTCTATTTTTTCTAAACGAATAGGATATCTAATGTAAAGCTTGTGAAAACAAGAAGCTTGATAAATTTCATATTTCAGCCAGGTGGTATGCCGTATTTTTACGACCTAAATCTTTTTTATGACCGACATAGAAATAGCCCAAAGCGCCAGCCCTCTACACATAAGGGATATAGCTACCAAACTCAATATAGCGGAAGATCACCTGGAATACTACGGTTCCAATAAAGCCAAGCTACCACTTTCCTTAATTGATGAAGAAAAGGTAAAGCAAGCCAATCTGGTTTTGGTAACGGCCATTACACCCACCCCACCGGGAGAAGGCAAAACCACTACCTCCATTGGTTTGGGTGATGCCCTGAACCTGATCGGCAAAAGGACAGTAACAGTATTGCGCGAACCCAGTTTGGGCCCCGTATTCGGCATTAAAGGCGGGGCAGCCGGAGGCGGCTACAGCCAGGTCATCCCCATGGAAGACATCAACCTGCATTTTACAGGTGATTTTAATGCGATTGAAAAAGCCAATAACCTTTTAGCTGCTTTGATTGATAATAACATTCAAAGCAAAACCAACAAACTGGGGATAGACCCCCGTACCGTACTCTGGAAACGAGTGATGGACATGAACGACAGAGGTTTGCGCAACATTATTACGGGGCTGGGGGGTAAAGCAGGAGGCGTGCCGACAGAAACAGGTTTTAATATTACCGCTGCGAGTGAGGTAATGGCCATTTTGTGTATGAGCAGCAGCTTTGCCGATCTGCAGGAGCGCCTGGGCAATATTTATGTTGGTGATACCTATAGTGGAGAGCCGGTATTTGCCCGTCAGCTGAAGGCCCAGGGCGCTATGGCGGTGTTGCTGAAAGATGCCATTAAGCCTAACCTGGTGCAGACTTTGGAAGGGAACCCGGCTATAGTTCACGGTGGTCCCTTTGCCAATATTGCCCAGGGCACCAATACCATATTCGCCACCAAAATGGGATTGAGCCTGGGCGATTATGTGGTAACCGAAGCTGGCTTTGGCGCTGATCTGGGAGCTGAGAAATTTCTGAATATCAAATGCCGGGCAGCCGGCCTGGCTCCTAAAGCAGTAGTCTTAGTAGCCACTATCCGGGCTTTGAAATACCACGGAGGACAAAGTTTGAATGATCTGACAACCGAAAATACAGCTGCCCTGAAGGCCGGTATGGGCAATCTTGAAAAGCATTTGGAAAGTATAAAGAGTTTTGGTTTGCCTCCGGTTGTGTCTATCAATGCCTTTAGCAGTGATACGGAGGCTGAGATCGAATTGTTGATGGAACATTGCCGCTCTTTAGGTGTACCGGTGGCCTTGAGCAAAGGCTGGGCAGAAGGTGGTAAGGGATGTGTTGATCTGGCGGAATTGGTGGTGGAAGCAACTGAGCAGGATCAGGCCGATTTTAAACCTCTTTACGCTCTTGAGGCCAGCATTGAAGAAAAAATGGCAGCTGTTGCCCGCACCGTTTATGGAGCTGATGGAGTGGAATTATCGTCCAAAGCCAAAAAACAATTAAAGCGTTTTAACGATCTGGGCTATGGTAAGCTTCCCGTGTGTATGGCCAAAACCCAGAAAAGCCTGAGTGATAATGAAAGGCTAACCGGTCGTCCCCAAGGATTTACCATCACCATCAGGGAATTTGAAATAGCAGCCGGGGCAGGTTTCATCATACCAATTGCCGGTAATATGTTGCGCATGCCCGGTTTACCGGCAGTACCTTCTTCCGAGAAGATCTCCATAGATGAAAAAGGCAATGTGAGCGGGTTGTTTTGAATCGTATTATTTGTCGGCAATTTTGGTAAAAGAGGTATACGTTTCATTCCTCCCATTACAGCAAATGCAATGCTCTTTATTTTGAAAATGGATAATTCTTTAAGTTTGAAAATCAAAACAGAACTACTATGAAATTATATGCTATCCCTTTTCTCGCATTAGCCCTGGCTGTTTTTAGCGGGTGTTCCAAAGATGACGATTCAGGTTCAAAAGGAGACCAGCCTTCAGGACCACCTGTACTTGACGAGGGCAGGACATGCCTGCAATTTGATATTGATGGGACTACATGGTATGCTCATACCTTTAATGGTACGGTAACGGGAGATGATTTGAGTATACAAGCAGCAGACGATAAAAATCAAACCTTTGAACTGTCTTTAAGTAAATTACCAGGAGGGATTACCACTATTCCGGTAGGTGCTAATGCAGGATTTTTGAAATTTACCAACACCACTGGCGAACTGTTTGATACCCAAATAGGCGGGGCAGGTAATGTTTTAATAGATCGCTGGGACAAAGAGCGGGTAGAATGCCGTTTTTTATTTCCCGCAGTGCAAAGCCTGGGAAATAATTTTGTAGAGTTGGCTAACGGTAAATTTCGATTTGATCTGCCGGTTAATGTGAATTTAGAGGTAGAAAACCTCAAAGGCCCATTTGAAAGCTATGTTTTTATAGACCGTCCTTTTATGAGAGTAAATGGTTATAGCGACTATTTTTCGGGACCAGAAAGCGATTATGATCTTGAAGTGACAACAACAACAGGAGGGAAGCTGGCTGCAGATAAAATCAATTTTGACGGACAGGCCGGAACGAATTTTTATTTTGACCTGGACTTCTCGGGCTTTAACCGTGTAGTTTCCAATGAAAAATTAAAGGTAGAACTGAGGAGGAAAGGAAGCATTGTTGATATGAAGGAACAAACCTTTGATGTATTACCTGTATTTGGAACTTACAGGCTGCAGGCACTGTCCGGAGCTCAGCCCAGTAATGCAACTATTACTATATCACCGCTTACAAATCCTAACCGCCCTAACGATGCTTATGAGATAAGCGGTTTAACCAACCAAACTTTGACTTTCGTTATCGAAAGCCCGTCCGGAACTATAGAAAATTACGATTCATTTACTTTTAACGGTAGTCCGGTAAACAATATTTACATTTACGATGATAATGCGACTACCCTGCATATAGCTATCCACAATGGCAATGCAAATTTTTATGAGTTGATAAGGCAATGATTTTATTAGTTGTAATCAGCTATTATTGAATTTGAAAAATCGTTGAGGTTTCAATGGTACTGTCGTTTACCGTAGTGGCTTCACATTGACCTAAAAGCTCAAAGGGAACGAAATTGATGAATTCTTTGAGGTTAGTAAAGTACTCGGTGCCATACTTCTGACTGCCTTTGTAAAATACCTGGTTTATCAACAGGTATTTGCCTTTGAACTCATTTTTCATAAGCTCAAAAAGGGAGTTTAAGTCCGGCAAAATGTACCAGATGATCTCAGCGAACATAATACAATCGTATTCTTTGTATTGCCTCAGGTCTTTGGTGATATCGGCTACTTCAAAATCCAGACGGGGGAATAGCTCCCGGGCTTTGGCAATAGCTGTTTCAGAAACATCAACACTTTTAGGGATAATACCGGTTTCTTTATGGATCCAGTCGGCATAATAGCCTAAGCCACAACCACACTCCAGAACACTGCGAACATTGAAATTTTCCAGGTGGATAATACCGGCCATCCGTGAATATTTGTTGGGTTGGATGGATTGGGTCCAGGGGTCTTCACAATCGCGGTACATAGACTCAAATTCCCCTATAAACTTTCCGTCTTTGATCACGTAATCGTGATATGATTTTTCACTCATTATTAGATATTCTTCTATGGATTGGTTTCCGAAGTGGAAAGTACGGAATTCTAAAATTATTTATGCCGGTTCCGTTACAGTAGCGCCTATAAAAAGATCAGCTTTCCCAATTGTGCCAGGCCAATGACAACCAGCAGCAGGCTTATCCCTTTGTTGATCTTGGTAGTTATGTTGTTAGCCCTGGCAACTATTCTTTTACTGAGCTGCATATAAACCCACAAGGCTGCTATTTTACCTGTAAAAACACCGAGGAAGAAAAGTACTACCAGATGCAGAAGGCCCATTATCAGCTCGATATTGGTATTGGCTGTAAGGTAAGCAAAGGCCACCAGCCAAAAAACCAATATCAGGCGGATTAAGGACAGAAAGTAGAAGCCCATTCAGAAATCCCCGGTTCTTTTTAGGGGTTTTAGGCTGAGCAGAATCGGTTTTTTTGAAAAAGAGAAAAAGTCCGGCCAGGATCAAGAGAATAGCGATGGTGTATTGAATGAAAACGTTCTCCTGAATATATTGCTGCACCGTCATGGTGCAGTGAAGGGCAAAATAAGAGAGGATGATCTCACCCATAGCAGCAGTTAAAATTATGGGTAGGGCAAAGGAGGCTCCCCGGTTTAGAGTGGTATATACTACAGATAGGTTAACGGCTCCGGGAGGTAGAGCCCCTATAAAAGCAGCGGCAAAGCCGGCCAGGAGATAGATAAAATAATCCATCAATAACTAGTTGATACTTAAAAGTAAGAAATGCCATCCAATTATAGTGTCTTTAGCAAACTGTGGGCATTTTGAATTTGTATTGCCGCATCTGACCTGTTATAAAAAAAAAGCAACTGCATAACACAGTTGCTTTCATCACTTGAGTTTTTTCTTTTTTACTCAATAATCAGTTTTTCAGTATAGGTTTTACCCTGGGTTGCATACTGTAGGAGGTACATTCCTTTTTCAAGATCAGAGATATCCAATTTTTGACCTGTCAACTCAGCGCTGAGCACAGCTTTACCATCCAGACTGTAAATGCTTACGGAAGTAATATCGTTGGCATTATTAAAAGTTATGAAATCAGAGGCCGGATTAGGATAAAAAGAATAGCTATAATCGAATTCTGGTAAACCTATTCCACCTGTAACGAGATCTGATTGATCAATATAAGTTGCAGCAGTAAAGTTCAGAATACCATTGAGATAAGAAATTGTATATGAGGCAATACGACTTTTAGTAGAAGCATTATACCACATATATATAGTATCTGTAGCAGTTCCAATAGGGGTACTCATAAAAGAAAGATCAGTGTTGGTTACTACTCTTATTCTCAGAACATTTTGAACAGTAGTATAGGGTAAAATCAGGTTTCCGTAGCCATCTGCTTCAATATCTACAGTTCCATCTGCATCCATACTAGAAGTAACAGCAAGGTTTTCATTGGTTCCTGAAAAAGTTTCACTAAAGGTATTGCCATAAGTGATAGGAAACTTCATTAGTTCTCGTGGATTAGTATAAGTAACCCTTAATACGTTGGGCTGATAATTGCCAACAATAGTCAAATCAGAATTGCTGGTTGAGTAATAATTTTCTGTGGTAGCCCCTCCCTGGGTAGTTGCTCCTACAATGTCAGCTAAGGGAAACGAGGACGGATCTAAGGCATTAGCGGGATCTATATAGTCTATAGTTATAAGAGAGCCGGCTAAACCCGAAAAATCCCAGTTGGCATTAGCACCACCCTGGCTTATATTTAAGCTTGGAGAACTTACCGCATAATAGTCATACGAAGAACCTATGGAAGGAATATGGGTTGAGCTGTTAAGGGTAATTTGAGCGTGCAGCCCCGTTAAAGCTATAATACAACTAAAAGTGAGTAAAGTTTTTTTCATACTAGTAAGTTTAAATTAATTACAAAAAGATAAAGTTTGATTTGCTAATATAAAGGTAGAAGGGATAAGTAAACCAAGTAATGGATAAATGAGCGATTTTAATGTATAAATGAATTAGATCATTCATTTTCATAATTATAAAACTCTTCCCCCACAGGTTCAAAGCTGATGTATTCCATACACAGCTTTTTTATATCGGGCGTGAAATCAGAACCCTTGAAACCATGTTCGGATATAAGATATATAGCTTCAAACTGATACAGCTCGGTATTTTTGCCCCACGACTGTTCCTCAAAATGAATTTCTAAATCCTCGGTAACGGTTACTTCCCGGGCAACGTTGCCGTTTGGATTACCTCCTACATCTCCGTCTGAGAAAAACCAACGTTTTATATGGCCTTTAAGATCCACTATGACCATAATACCATGACTGTGCCCCAGCCTATATCCTGGTAAACGTGAAGGTGAACCAGGTAATGGTCGCTGTTTTTTATAACAGCCATAATGGCTACTTCCGTGATGTCTTCAAACTTATAGGCGCAGTCCCATTCTTTATCACAGTCCATATTGCCGAATGCCGTGCCTCCATAAGGGTTTATCCTAAAGGGCATCGTGTTGAAGAAGACATTCATAAAGAAAATACTGTCTGCTCCATACAGTATTTTTCGCTCCTTGTAATAGCTGCGATCCTGGTTAAGGGTATGGTATGGCAGCACAGCTGTTTTAGCCCCTTTAATAATACTGCCAAAACGGGTTTGACCGTAAGTTGGATTCCAATATAACAGAGAAAATATACAGGCAATAGCCCAAACGTTTTTTGATATTTTGTACATACGAGAAACTTAACAGACAATAATATTAAGCAATTATTGGTGTAAATTATTCGACAGAAGTTAACTGTTTAAGGTCTGGCTCCATCCAGTTATGGCGTGCTTTAACAGAAAATAAGCACTTCTTACTGTAATATGTAAGGGGATAACTGCTGGAGCTGAGTTCAGAGGAAATGAACTCATTACACACCTGATTTAATGACAGCTGTTTATTGCGGTTTAGAAATTGCCTGGCTACCAAAAGCCAAAAGCGGGTAATGGTTTCGTGGTAACCTTCATAATCGGTATTAGGGGTGCCAACAGATTCATTGTGCCAGGTAATGTTTTCTCTTACCAGTTTAAGGGCAGTTTTATTATCATAATTATGGCAGTACCATATGGCTACAGCCAAATGAGCCTCATGCGTCCACTCAGATTTAGGTAACTTTCTGGCTTCAAACCTTGCAATCAGAGATATGAATTCCTTTTCGTTAAAATATTCTCTTGCCATACCCTAAAAATATGGAGTATATTTTCAAGGTTGACCTGAGATAATATATACTTTAATTAAGGATTCATAATAATAGGCTGATTTCCACTGCCAATAATCAGTTTGGCATTGGGCGAGCTTGAGAGTTCCCGGTATGCCTCAATGGTTTTATATTGGATTATTTCAGGGGTTAAACCTTCAGAAATAATGCGGTTAGCATCGCTTATACCCTCGGCTTCTATTTTTCTGCGGTTAGCCTCCTGTCTTTCTTTCTGCAAAACGAACTCCATGCGTTGGGCTTCCTGTTCGGCCTGTAATTTTTCCTCAATAGCCTGATACAGTCCGGGAGGCAACTGAATGCTTTTCATCAAAACGGCTTCAATCATAAACCCCCGGTCGCCTAACAATTTCATCATTTTATCTTTTATTTCATTTTCTATGCCCAAACGGTTGCCGGTATGCATGTCTTTGGCCATAAACTGAGCGGTAACGTCTGCCGCAGCAGCCCTGAAAACGGGCAGAATAACAATACTTTCATAATCCTGGCCGATATTGCCAATTATTGAAGTGGCTTTGGATTGTTCTACATGGTAAAGAATGGAAATTTCAGCTTTTACATTTAAACCCTCTTTGGAAGGGAGGTCCAGGTTCACTTCAAGGTTTTGGGTACGAACCGGAACAGTAATTATCCTCGAAACAAAGGGGTTATAAAGACGGGCCCCGGCTTGCAGATTTTTATTGTCTATTTTACCGAGGGTTCTTTTAACACCTACGGTTCCCTGTCTGATGGTTTTACAACTGCTGAGGCTAAAGGCTAAAAAAAGTGAGAAGATAAAAAGATGGTATGCTTTCATAATCCGGGGTTTTAGAGGTTATTAATACTATGAACACAAAACATATATCAATATCTGATCCAGAAAAAAACTTTATAAATAAACCTTATTAAACCCGGAAAGTTTTAGGCTCCCTGCGAATCAGCTATTAAAAGGCCGGTGTAGAAGGCTGCAATGGTAAGCCATATGATTTGCGGGATCATCAATCTGGAGGCTACAAGTGATAGATCCTTAAGTGTTAACGCATAGATCACCGTGACAATTAGAGTAATGATATTGCCTATTTCCCCTACCAGAAGGTTTTTAAAGAAAGCAGTATAAAGCGGGTAAAGCCATACAATGATGAGCAAAAAGATACCCCAATAAAAATATTTATTTTGATAACCCTGCAGCCGGTAGATCATCACCAAAACCCAGATCATAACAGTCGTAAGTGCGATCCAAACCGGTCCGGCAGCGTATTCTATCCAATTGAGATAACTCAACATTTTCTTGACACTCACCCCATAAAAATAAATTTTCTTTAAAACTATTGACAACTCATATAGGGATTGGTATTTTTCTCCCAACTCAAAATAGTACTATCCCTTACAGTAGTAGGGCTGCCGGGCATGGCCTGGTAATAGGGATTCCCTTTATCAAAACCTTTGGAGATCAGCTCTACTTCGCCATTACTCCAGATGTTGATGTGGCTATAGCCGAAAAAGGTGGCAGGACCTTCGCTACCCCCATTGCCGGCTATGATCTGATAGGTGCCTGTATCATTGGGTTGCATCCGCTGGTAGTCGTGTACATGGGCTGAGAGCATGGCTACTACCCGTGATTCTTCCAGTTTTGGCCATAAGACGGGGCCTTCCGGTAAACCATCGTGACCTGTTTCGCCCTGACAGTTTATGTAATAGGGTTTGTGGCCTAATACAAAAACGTGATCAATAGAAGGATCTTTTTGGTATTCCTGTACTTTGTTAATAATCCAGGGAGTTGGGATCTGCCCTTCTAGCCCCCAGGGATTTTGTTGGGTAGGGGCATTGTAGGTATCGGTGTTCATTACCACAAAGCCTATGTTGGCACGGGTAAAGGCAAAAGTCATTTGGTTGTTTACACTGTCAGGGCTTTTTACATGTTCCCGGTCTGCCGGCATATAAGGAGCCATGTACTGCATCCATATCTGAGTGGCACCTTTAAGTGGCCATTCATCATGACCAGGTACATTGTGATCTGCCCAATACAACATTTCATGGTTACCGGGTACAGCTACCAATTCAATACCCGACTGGCTGATATTGCTGAAAGCAGTATCCTTATATTGTTGAACCCAGGCACTGAGCTGGCTGTTTAAAAGCTGCGTAGTAGATTCGGCATAAACCAAATCACCCAAAAAGAAAAACAATTCAGGCTTGCGTTTTAAAACAGAAACCTCTTTAAAAATGTGTTGCAGCACAGCTATATTGGCTGATGAGGTATTAGTAGCAGCCTTATTGGTTTGGTCGGAGCGTTCTACCCGGTTACAGCCTACAAATACAAAATTATAGATGATGGAATCCTGAATGGCTTTTTCAAACTGGGTCTCTGCCCTGGTTTCAACTTCTTTTTTACTATTACCTCTATAGGCAATAACTCCCAGCAGAAGCAGGGAAATGTATAGGACGGTTTTCATAAGGTTTGGCTTTGGATAAAGTTAGTTATTTGAGAATAATGATTCGACAAAAACTATAAGAATATTTACCTGTAAATTTTTTTGATTTTTTCTTCTGTCATTTTGCAGTTAATACTATTTAGCTTTGTGTAACTAAATGTTCAACTAAATCAGCCAGGACGTTCAGGTCTTCAAAACATTATCAATCCGTATATCCCCATTTCCTGTATACGGTATTCAGGCAAAAGAAGTAGAAGTTTTTTCAATAATGTAGATACACCATAAAGCTATGCTTTTCCACTAACATTCTACTGGTTTTTCAAACGAGGCCTGATCTGCTCATTATAATCTCTGATGCTTTGCTCAATAATTTCCCTGGCTATTTCGGCATTCTGAAAATTATCCACTTCCACTGTTTTGTTTTCCAGCTTTTTGTAGTCTTCAAAGAAGTTGCGTAGTTCAGCAAGGAAGTGTTCAGGTAATTCGGAAATATCATTGATATGGCTCACGCTCATATCGTTAGCGGTTACCGCAATGATCTTATCGTCCATATCCCCGCTGTCTTGCATACGCATAGCGCCTATAACCTTGGCACTCACCATACAAAGAGGTTCCATGGTGATCTGGGAGAGCACCAAAATGTCCAGTGGATCCTTATCCCCGCAATAGGTTTGGGGAATAAAACCGTAGTTAGCCGGGTAGTACATGGAGGAATATAATACCCTGTCCAGTTTCAACAAACCGGTTTCCTTATCTACCTCATACTTGGCCCGGGTGTTTTTGGGTATTTCTATAATACCGTTAACGATATCCGGTGCCTGATCGCCCGGTTTTACTTTGTGCCAGGGGTTGTTAAGTTCAGTATTCATATACGCTCTTTTCTGAGCGTTTAAAATACTCACACTTTTTTATAGATCACAATAGAATTATGACCGCCAAAACCAAAGGTATTGCTCATGGCCACGTTTACTTTTTCTTCATCTGCCTGTTCCCTAATTATGTTGAGGTCCTCAGGTATTTGCGGATCCAGTTCAGCGGTGTTAATGGTAGGAGGGATAATATTCTTTTCAATGGACTTAATAGATAAGATACTTTCCACCGCTCCGGCCGCTCCCAGCAGGTGGCCTGTCATGGATTTGGTGGCACTGATTTTTAAATTTTCAGACGACTGACCAAAAATCCTGGTAATAGCTTTGATCTCACTGAGGTCTCCTACCGGGGTTGAGGTGGCGTGAGTATTGAGATAATCCACTTCTTCCGGAGCTAGGCGGGCTTCCTGTAACGCCAGTTCCATGGCTTTGGCAGCACCCATCCCGAAGGTTTGGGTGCTGCCAAAGCCATGGAACTGGCGTTACAG
>JANQHO010000053.1 GCA_028277105.1 Owenweeksia sp.
CTACTACTTCGAAGATAAAGGGCATGAAGCAGGAAAGTTTTTACGCCAAAACCCCGTATTGAAAAAACAGCTGGAAAAAAAAGAACTGATGTTTCTGGAAAACGGGCTTACACAAAGCCCCAAAAACATCAGGGTTATTGGTACAGGGGGGCAAACTTTACAAGCTGTAACAGCTCACCGGGAGATACTGAAACTGGAGCCGGTAGATTGGCAAAGGACCGCACTGGTACTGGCTGATGAAAATATTTTACTACCGGTACTCAACAACCTGCCCGCAGCTGTGCCCAGCGTAAATGTCACTATGGGTATGCCGGTAAAGCACTCCCCTCTCTCCGGTTTTTTTAACCTGCTTTTGGAAATGCACCAGGAAAGCGAGAGTTTGGCCAGTAAAGATGCAAAAGGAGAGGCGGCTTTTCACCATCGCATATGGGATGACCTCCTGAGTCATTATCATTTCCGCGAGGCTCTCGGAGCTAAATCTGCGGAAGTAGAAAAACTGCGCAAGCATATCAGGGAGTACAATTATATTTATTTGTCGTTGGCAGAAGTACAGCAGCACTTGAGCGGGGAGATCCCAGCGGCTGTAAGCGCTTTGTTTAAGGACCACCTGGGAAAACCAGGGCAGCTTTTTGAACATCTCCGCCTCTATTGCTTGTGGTTTAAGGAAAAACGTAAAAGTGCCACTCATCAACTGGAATTGCTCTATTCCTTTTACTCCCTTTTCAGTGAGATCGGTGGGCTACTGGAACAAAATGACTACATAGGCGATATAAAGACCGCTCACCAATTTTACCGCAGCTTATTGCAAAGTGAAACCCTGGACTTATATGGGGAGCCCCTAAGCGGCTTGCAGATCATGGGGATGCTGGAAACCCGGACCCTCGATTTTGAAAATGTGGTGATCACTTCCCTCAACGAAGACATACTACCGAAAGGAAGGAGTCAGAACAGTTTCATACCCTTTGAAATAAAAGTGGAGATGGGGCTGCCCACTTTCCTGGATAAAGATTCCGTATATGCTTATCACTTCTATCGCTTGCTACAAAGAGCACGTAACATCGTATTGATCTATAATAACCATACCGATGGACTGACAACGGGTGAACCTAGCCGCTATATCAAGCAATTGGAGTTTGAACTATCCAGGGAGAACCCAGGTCTGAAAATGATTCAACACACGGCCAGCGCCAGAATAGAGCTAGACCATAATGTACTACAGGTGAAAAAAACGCCTGCTGTGATGGAACGGCTGCAAGAGATGTGTCGCAAAGGGCTTTCTGCTACTACCCTTATCGATTATATTAACGACCCTTTGGAGTTTTATTACAAGCGGGTGCTGCAGTTGCACGAAACCGAAGAGGTAGAAGAAGAAATTGGCTTCAATACCCAGGGAACGGTGGTACACGAAATACTGGAGGAGTTGTATTCTATAGAAAATGAGCCCGAAAAAGGAAGTCTGAAAGAACTAAGCCCATCTTTACAAGCTTTTTCCCTTTTACACAAGGAAGTTGAACAGTTGGTTGTAGACAAACTGAGTGGTAAATACAGGTTTAAGAAGTTGAACCAGGGTAAGAATTACCTCGTAAGGGAAATACTGACCCGTATGATCACCCATTTTCTGGCCCGTGAAAAAAAGGAGTTGCAAAAGACACCAGTCCGTATCATAGGCCTGGAACAAAAGCTGGAATGGGAACTGGACTTAGATGACGGAAGCCATGTGAAATTCATCGGCCTGGCCGATCGTATTGATAAGCGGGAAGGCCTGATCCGTATTATAGACTACAAAACTGGAGGAGTACAGCGCGGTGAGCTGTCTGTAAAAAGCTGGGAAGAAGTCATCAAAAACGGTAAAAAGGCCAAGGCCTTTCAGTTAATGATGTACGCCTGGCTTTATCTCAGGAACAATGCATCCTGCTCTCAGGTAGAGTCATCCATTATTAGTTTGCGGAATGTAAACGAGTGGAATATGCCTTTAAGCATACAAGGTAAAAGTGAGATAAGCCGGGAAGCCTTAACCCTTTATGAGTCGGTTTTGAAAGAACTCATCACCGAAATTTTAGACCCCATCCTCCCGTTTGCAAAAAAGAACTTACCTTTGATAGGTGATGACCAAACTTAAGCTTCTTGTCATATTGAGTTCTTTCAGCTTCATAGCTTTTGCTAACCAAGGTTCTGGGGATAAGGACAATAAGCCTCCTACCCTTAAAGGGGTAATTGTGGAAGCAGTTGAAGGGGCCGAAATAGAAGGAGCGGTTATATCACTGGAAAAGAACGGTCAGGTTCTGCAGAGTGTAGAGTCAGATGAAAACGGCTCTTTCCAGTTGCAGTTCAACGATCAGGTGATAAGGCGTGACCAGGTTACCATCAACGTTTACAAAAAAGGTTATAAAACATACCGCTCCAAGCCAATAAGTCATACCAGTGATACGGTTAGTATTCACCTGGAAAGGATACCGGAGATCATTCCCGTCATTGTACCCCTGGAAGGCAAGGGCTTCCGCAATCTTCTATGATAGAAGGCCCTGATATTAAAAAAGCCTTTCTGCGGATATCTTCCCATTTACATCACACACCTGTCTACACCAGCAAATATTTCGATACTAAATACGGAGCCAGCTTCTTTTTCAAGTGCGAAAACTTTCAAAAAACCGGTTCCTTTAAGGCCAGAGGAGCCCTGAACTCGGTTTGGCAACTTTCTTCAGAAGAAAAGCAAAGGGGAGTGGCTACCCATTCCTCTGGTAATCACGGTCAGGCATTGGCATGGGCCGCCCGTCAGAGTCTTATCAAAGCCTATATCATTATGCCAGACAACGCTCCCTGGGTAAAAGTAGAAGCTGTAAGGAGTTACGGTGCCGAAGTGATCTTTTGCGAGAGTAACCTCAAAGCCCGTGAAGAAAAGCTCGAGGAAGTAAGCGCTAAAACAGGAGCGGTATACATCCCTCCCTACAACTATTACCACACCATAGAAGGCCAGGCAACCGCTGCCCTGGAGCTGCTGCACGAAGTTCCTCCACTGGATTATCTGTTGACCCCGGTAGGCGGAGGGGGCCTGCTTTCCGGCAGTGCATTGAGTACCCATTATTTTTCTACGCTTACTAAAGTGATTGGTTGTGAGCCTGCGGATGCAGATGATGCCTGGCAGTCATTCCATCAAAAAAAACTGGTAGAACAAGTAGCTCCCCGTACCATAGCAGATGGCTTGAGAACATCATTGGGCGATATTACTTTTGGTTTCATCATACAACATGTGCATGACATCTGGCGTGCCAGTGAAGATGCTATAATAACCAGTATGAAAGAAGTATGGGAACGTATGAAGTTGGTAATAGAGCCTTCGGCAGCATTACCTCTGGCCTGTATAAGAGAGAATCCTTCATTTTTTAAGGGTCAGCGGGTAGGGATCATCCTCTCGGGCGGTAATGTAGACCTGGGGGAATTGCCTTTTTAAAGCGTACTTTTGCAAAGAACTTTTCAAATTAGAGGAATGAAATTCGGAGTGGTTATTTTCCCTGGCAGCAATTGTGATCACGATATGATCTATGTATTGCGCAATATCCTGAAACAGGAAGTAGTGGAACTATGGCATAAAGATACCGATCTGCAAGAGGTTGATTTTGTCGTGCTGCCCGGAGGCTTCTCCTACGGGGACTACCTTAGGTCAGGTGCTATTGCCCGCTTTTCACCTATTATGGAAAAAGTAATAGAGTTTGCTCAAAAAGGCGGCTACGTGCTGGGTATTTGTAACGGTTTCCAGGTGCTGTGCGAAGCCGGTTTATTGCCTGGGGCCCTTTTACACAATACCAGCCATAATTTTATCTGCAAAAACATTTACCTCAAACCAGCTAACAAAGCCTCGCTTATAAATGCCAGGCTTTCTGTCGAAAAGGCCTATAAAATTCCCATTGCACACGGAGAAGGAAGATACTTTATCGATGAAAAAGCTTTGGCTGAACTGAAGAGTAACGACCAGGTATTGTTTTATTATTGTGACCAGGAAGGAGAAATAAGCGAGGAGAGTAATCCGAACGGCTCGCTTGAAAACATTGCCGGAGTGACCAATACCACTAAAAATGTTTTTGGAATGATGCCCCATCCCGAAAGGGCAGCCGATGAAAATCTCGGCAATACTGATGGGCGTTACTTCTTTGAGAGTATCCTTTCTGCTATAGCCGTAAATTAATTTAAAGTTTGATGTTGTAAGGTTTAAAGTCATTGCGGACGAAGCAAAGTGAAGATCGTTTGGAAGTATAAATAGACTTCTAGTCACCGTCATCGCGCCTACAGCAGGGCGGAAAGCCGCGATCTCAATGTTTGATATTTTGGGTATATGGAAAAATAATTTAAGATAGCGGGGTCGCTTAATTTATACCTTTGCTACCTCAAATACCAATTCATGTCTGACAGTAAAGAATTAAAATTCAATACCCTTACCATACACGGAGGTCAAAATCCGGATCCCTCTACAGGAGCTATTATGCCTCCCATTTACCAGACCTCTACCTATGTACAGTCTGCCCCCGGAGTGCATCAGGGCTACGAATATTCCCGTTCTCAAAACCCCACCCGCGAAGCTTTGGAAAAAAACATCGCTTCTATAGAAAGAGGAAATTACGGTTTGGCCTTTGGCAGCGGTCTGGCCGCTATTGATGCCATCATCAAGATACTGAAGCCCGGAGATGAGGTGATCTCTACTAATGATCTCTACGGGGGAACGTACCGGCTTTTCCGTACCATTTTTGAGCCATTCGGGATAAAATTCCATTTTACGGCCATGTCGGAAACCAGCAGGATATCCGAGCTGGTAAACGACCGCACCCGCCTGATCTGGGTAGAAACCCCTACCAATCCCATGATGAATGTGATCGATATAGAAGCGGTGAGCAAAATAGCTAAAGCCCACAATAGCTTGCTAGTAGTAGACAATACTTTTGCCACTCCTTACCTGCAGCAGCCCCTCTTATTGGGGGCCGATATTGTTATGCATTCAGCTACCAAATACCTGGGGGGGCACTCTGATGTGGTACTGGGCCTGGTAGCTTTAAAAGACAAGGAGCTGGCGGATAAACTGTATTACATTCAGAATTCTTCCGGAGCTATCTGCGGACCGATGGATTCCTTCCTTATCCTACGAGGGATCAAAACCCTGCACGTGCGCATGCAAAGACATTGCGAAAACGGTAGGCTTATCGCTCATTTTCTCAAAGGCCACCCCAAAGTTGATAAGGTTTACTGGCCTGGTTTCGAAGACCATCCCGACCATTCCGTAGCCCGAAAGCAGATGAAAGACTTTGGTGGAATGATCTCTTTTACCGTAAAGGGGGGGTCATATGAGGATACTGCAAAGGTGATATCTTCGTTAAATATCTTCAGCCTGGCAGAATCACTGGGTGGAGTAGAATCCCTGGCTGGCCATCCCGCCAGTATGACGCACGCCTCCATTCCTAAAGCTGAACGCGAAAAAACCGGTGTGGTTGATTCGCTGATTCGCCTTAGTGTAGGGATTGAAGACGCAGAAGACCTCCAAAACGATTTAGACCAGGCCTTACAACAAATCTGATTATTTGAACAAATGGCGAGAAGTAAGTTTGCAGTTATAGGGCTAGGGCAGTTTGGCAGTGCCATTGCCAGAAAGTTAGCCCAAAAAAATGTCGATGTTTTGGCAATAGATATCAGTGATGAAAAAGTAGAAGCTATTAAAGACCAGGTGCCCTATGCTGTTACCTTGGACTCAACTGATTCTAAAGCGCTGATGTCGCAAAACATCAGTGAGATGGATGCTGTGGTAGTGGCTATAGGAGCCAATTTCCAGGATCTTTTGCTCACTACCTTTGTTTTACAGGAGCTGAAGGTTAAACGCATCATTGCCCGTGCCCAGGGGCCTACCCAAAAGCGCATACTCGAAAAAATGGGGATTGAAGAAATTCTGTCCCCCGAAGATGAAGTAGGTAATAGTATAGCCGAAACCCTGGTAAACCCCAATGTATTGGTGTGTATGCAATTGCCAGATGATTTTGAGATAGTAGAGATCAAAGCACCCCGTGCTATCGTTAATCGCACCCTGGACAGTATTGGCTTGCGTGAAAAATACAAGATCAATCTGGTAACCCTTCTCCACCAAAGCGATGATAATACTTACCATGTACGTGGGGTTCCCAATCCCGATAACCGGGTGGAAGAAGATGATATTATTGTGGTTTTCGGAAAAACTTCCAATATCAACCGCTTCATCGAGATCAATAAATGATGCAGTTTTTCATCACCGGAACGAGCTCTGGTATTGGTGAGGCTTTGGCAAAACGGGCTTTGGAAGAAGGTCACCGGGTTAATGGTTACAGCCGCAGAAATAGCATCAAACACCCCCATTACCGTCACCAAAGCATTGATCTTTCGAAATTGTCTTCCTTTACCCAGTTGAATTTCAACCTTAACAAAGAGGCAGAAAAATTGGTTTTGATCAACAATGCGGGTTGGTTGGGCGAAGTGAAGCCTATGGGAAAGCTTACCCCTGAAAAAATTGACCAGGTGTACCGTGTCAATATTACGGCTCCCGCCATACTCACCTCCTTGTTCCTTGAACAAACTGAAAATACCGGCCAGGAACGAATGATCATCAATATTTCATCAGGAGCAGGTAGCTATCCCGTACCCAGTTGGAGTACTTACTGTTCCTCCAAAGCAGCGCTGGATATGCTGACCCGTGTTACCCAGCTTGACCAGCCCGGTGTGAAGTGCTTTTCTATTGCTCCCGGCATAGTAGATACGGAAATGCAAGGCGAGATAAGGCGATTGGATAATGATGATTTTCCCGAAGTGCAACGCTTTGTAGACTATAAACAAAAAGGTGATTTAGCCCAACCTGCCTCAGTTGCCAAAGCCATTTTCTCTTTTGTTGAAAACCCGGCCTCAGCCCCGAGTATTGTTTTTTCTCTCAGAGACCTTTAAACCTTTTGGAGAGTATATAGTCCAAGGATCAAAATCATATAAAAAATGAAGAAGATAATTTTAGCAGCTTTGGCTGGTTTACTACTAGCCACTCCCGCCTGGAGCCAGCGCGAGCATAAGCGGAATCACAACCCTGAAGAAATGGCCCAGAAGATGACGGATAAAATGGCTGAAAGGCTGGAACTGTCAGAAGATCAAAAAGAACAAGTCTTGAAAGCTAACCTGGAGTTTACCACAGCTATGAAACAGAACCGGGGAGAGGCTAAAAACCTGGGCGAAGCACACAATGAAAAGCTGAAAAGCATCCTCACGGAGGAGCAGTATGCCCAATTTCAGGAAGACCGGGCAGACCGCAAAAAAAGAGTGCGCAAAAAAATGAAAGAACGCCATACTGAAAACTATGAGAGCGGGGCAGCACCAGAAGATCAAATGTAGTCCCTTCCTTATTACACTTACTAAAACCCTTGTGTTAGAGCGCAAGGGTTTTGTGTTTTTAAAGCCTTACTTTTTTCTCCAAAGCTGAAATCGCTTACTTTGCAGCCTTAATTATTCTTTTGAAGTACCTATAAAACTGGTGTAACCAAAGAGCTATGCAGGAAAAACTGAAACTACTGGAAGACAAAATTGCCGAAGCTCAGAAGGGCGGGGGTGAAAAGCGAATTAAAGCTCAGCACGACAAGGGCAAATTGACTGCCCGTGAAAGGCTCCACTTCCTCATGGATGAAAACAGTTTTGAGGAAATAGGTATGCTGGTTACCCACCGTTCCACTGACTTTGGCCTCGACAAACAAAAGATACTGGGAGATGGAGTTGTTACCGCCTATGGAACTGTAAATGAAAGACTGGTTTATGCTTTCGCTCAGGACTTTACCGTATTAGGTGGTTCGTTGGCAGAGGCCCATGCTGAGAAAATATGTAAGGTAATGGATCTCGCTGTGAAAAATGGCGCCCCGCTTATAGGCTTAAACGATTCGGGAGGAGCCCGTATCCAGGAAGGGGTGGTTTCTCTGGGTGGTTATGCCGATATTTTTTATCGCAACACTCTGGCCAGTGGTGTAATTCCGCAAATTTCAGCTATAATGGGACCTTGTGCCGGAGGAGCGGTATACTCGCCCGCCTTGACCGACTTTATTATGATGGTGGAGAATACTTCTTATATGTTTGTCACCGGGCCTAATGTTGTAAAAACGGTAACTCATGAAGAGGTGACTTCTGAAGAGCTAGGGGGAGCCCATACCCATGCCTCTAAATCCGGGGTTACCCATTTCACTTTTCAAAACGAAATTGCCTGTATCGAGGGTATTAAAAAATTGTTGAGTTATATACCTCAAAACTGTGAAGACCCCCTTCCTCATTTAAACTACAAAGCGGGCGATGAAAACCGCCCTCAGCTAAGCACCATAGTTCCCGATAATGCCAATCAGCCTTACGATATCAGGGAAGTAATAGAAGGCACTGTGGATACAGACAGTTTTTGCGAGGTTCACAAAGATTTTGCTGAGAACATAGTGGTAGGTTTTGCAAGGCTGGCCGGGCGTTCCATTGGCATTGTGGCTAACCAGCCTGCTTTTCTGGCTGGAGTACTCGATATCAACTCTTCTACCAAGGGTGCCCGTTTTGTGCGTTTTTGCGATTGCTTTAATATTCCCTTGCTGGTTTTTGAAGATGTGCCGGGCTTTTTACCGGGTACCGACCAGGAGTGGAATGCCATTATCACTAACGGGGCCAAGCTATTGTATGCTTTTAGTGAAGCAACCGTGCCTCGTATAACGGTTATTACACGCAAAGCTTACGGGGGAGCTTATGATGTGATGAACTCCAAACACATAGGCGCAGACATGAATTATGCCTGGCCTTCGGCAGAAATTGCCGTTATGGGCGCCAAAGGAGCAGCCGAGATCATCTTCAAGAAGGAAATTCAAGGGGCTGCTGACCCTGTGGAAATGTTGAAACAAAAAGAACAGGAATACGCAGATATTTTCGCCAATCCCTATCGTGCTGCCGCCCGGGGTTATATAGACGAAGTGATCAAGCCGGAGCAAACCCGGGAAAAGCTGATCAGGGCTTTTAAAATGCTGGAAAATAAAGCCGATAGATTGCCTAAAAAGAAGCACGGTAATATTCCTCTGTAAGCTTACAGCAACCTTTTTCTACTTTTTTTCGTCTCATTGAAAACTAAAATTTCAATAAGATGAAAAGATCATTACTATTATTATTTACTTTTTCTTCACTATTTATCAACGCTCAAACATTTATCAGCATTGGATCTGATGGGCAGGGTGACGGTCTGTACTCTGATGCCAAAGAGCTTTTCTATTACTACAACTCGGCTGAAGACACACTGTATGTAAAAATTGAAACCCATAACCAGCGGAGCAATGGCGGTGATTTTGGCTATGCCCTGGCCATTGACACTAACCTGGATCCCACGGACGGACAGTTACCCCATCAGAATGGTCTGCAAAATCAGACTCCCAATACTTCCATGAATTTTGATATTATGCTCTTTGCCTATCAAAACGGGTTTTTTCCCGGCATTTTTAAAGACGCCATTGAAGGTTCAGGAGGTAACCCCGTTTCTATCGATTTTGCCGTGGATACTTCTGACCTTTCCAGCTTTATATTTGGTATTCCGGTAGCCGATATCGGTGGTGACGTTGAGGTAAACCTGGTGGCTTTTACAGGTTCTTTCGACATAGGTCCCGGACAGGGGGGACCCTCTGATGCCATGCCTGACGCCACTTTTTCTTCCGTTAGAAAGTCTGGTATCGGAATATCTGAAAAGTTCATCAGCCCATTAGACATTTATCCCAATCCCGCTAAAAGCAGCTTCAGGATCAAAGGACTTACCGGTCAAAAACTCGTGTTAGTGAATCTCCAGGGGATTAAAGTGCTGGAATGGGAACAAACAGATGGAAAAGCAGTTGACTGCAGTAAATTGCCCTCTGGTCTTTACCTGGTGCATACTGAGGAGGGTTCCAGCCTGGGTAAAGTAATGGTGAAATAGATTTCTGTTATAACAATAACTCCCGGTTTTCGTTATCTTTCGGTGTAATTAAACGAAAACTCTTTTTATCCATGAAAAAGTACTTTACATTATCAGTAGTGGCTTTGGCCCTGGCTTTTTTAGCTTATGCCTTTAAAGGGGATAGCGGCAAAATGCTGGAGATCGGGGAGAAGGCTCCCATGACGAATTACGAAATGAAAGATATCAGTGGTGAGTCCTATTCACTGACTGATCTCAAGGACGAAAATGGCCTGCTGGTGATCTTTACCTGTAATACCTGCCCCTTTGTTTTAGGTTGGGAAGATCAATATCCCAAACTCAAAGAGCTGGCTGATGAAAAGAACATAGGTATGATACTGGTAAACAGCAATGAGGCCAAGCGCAAAAAAGACGATTCTATGGAAGCTATGAAAAAACACTACAAAGAGGCCAACTACAATATGCCTTATGTGGTAGACGTAAACCATAAACTGGCCGATGCCTTTGGTGCTAAAACCACCCCGCATGTTTACCTTTTTAACAAGGATATGAAACTGGCGTATCGCGGTCTGATCAACGACCGCTACGACACGCGCAGCCGGGAAGTTTCCAAAACTTATCTGGAAGATGCCCTGAGCGGCCTGGCAGCCGGTAAAAAGATCAGCCCTGCTGTAACGGAAGAAAAGGGGTGCTCTATCAAGAGGCTTAAAGCCTAGAAAAGATAAGCTGGAAAAAAAGGCTGTTTCAAAAGGCTTTGGAGAGTCATTTTGAAACAGCCTTTTTTTCTCAGTGGTACAATAGTTTGAGCATCTTTTTAATACCCTTTGTGATCCCGGAAGAAAACTCTTCCACCAGGGCCATTTTATGCACCCGGGTTTGTACCGGATAGGGATAGGTTTTATTGAAAATGGCTCCTGCTCCCAAACCTTTATGGTTGGCCATGATCAGTTCCTGAGCCATCTCTCCGGCTGCGGGAGCCACAACGGTTCCTCCTAATATCTTCCCGTTCCTCGGATTCCAAATATTCTTTTTGAGGAATAATATCAATTTACCGTAGCGGTAATTGGAAACAATGGCCCGATCATCAGCTTTAAAGTCGTAGTCAATTTTGGTATAGGAAATACCTTTCTTTTTGATCTCCTCTTCACTGTAGCCGAAAGTGCAAACTTCAGGGTCGGTAAAAGTGCACCAGGAAAAGTTATCCAGCCTGAGCTTTTTCTTGAAAGGCCAGGGTGTAAAAAAGTTGGTAAGCAGAATAGTTGTATGTAGTTCCGCCCCGTGACTGAACATTACATTTCCGGCAGCATCTCCGGCAAAGATCACATGTCTATTGCCTACCGCCCGCAGGTAGCTGTCTATTTTGGGCTTGCCCTGATGCATTTTTACCCTGGCTTTTTCCAGGTTCAAAGAAGAGTAATCCTTTTCCCGGCCAATTCCTACCAGAACTGCATCGCACTTCACTACAACCTCTTGTCCGTCTTCATTTTCAAGAATAGCCGAAGTTGGGGAATTGAATTCCCTTAAGCTGTGCTTCAATTTAAACTCCAGGCCATCTTCCGCCAATCTTTCTTGTACCAGTTGGCTGACTTCCGGTAATTCCCGGCCCATTATACGATCTCCTCTCTCCAATACGGTTACACGGCTTCCCATACGAGCAAAACACTGCCCCATTTCCATACCGATAGGCCCTCCTCCTATTACCAGCATATTTTCCGGCAAGAAATCGATATCAAAGATATTTTCATTGGTATAGGTTTTAACCGTTTCAATCCCCTTTACCTGAAGTTTCCTGGGGCGGGATCCAATGGCAACCAGTATTTTTTTTGCGGTATAGGGCTGGCCGTTTACTTCTACCTCCCTGCGGGATGCAAAGGAAGCTTCTCCGATAAGAATATCAATGTCTTCTTCTTTTTCCAGGAAATCGGCATTTTCATGGGCTCTGATAATATCTTGTTTTTCCTTTACATAACGTTTAACAGCTTCCAGGTTAGTTTCCCCTGCACGGGCAAAGCCAAACTTCTCCGCCTCCCGGGCCTTTTTGATGATATCTGCTACATGTATCAGGGCCTTACTGGGTACACAACCGGAGTTGAGGCATTCTCCCCCGAAATTGTTTTCGTTTTTGTCGATCAACAAAACCTCAAAACCGAACTTAGCCATGCCTATAGCTACTCCCAGTCCACCAGAACCGGCTCCGATCACAATAATATCATATTTGCTTTTCATAATAATTCGATCAGCTTTATGAACAGACTGCTCAGCTTATCATCCGATCTTCCCGCTACTTCTATAATTTCTTCAATATTTACCGGAGCCAAATTATCGGGATCGCATTCATCTGTAATTACAGAAACCGCTAAACATTTAATTCCCATGTGGTTAGCTACGATTATTTCAGGCACGGTACTCATACCAACCATATCAGCACCAATAATTTTGAGATAGCGATATTCGGCCCTGGTTTCCAGGTTGGGGCCTGCAACAGAAACATATACTCCTTCCTTTATCTCTATCTGTTCATCAGATGCTATCGTTTTCAGCTTATCCCGCAAAGCTTTGTCGTAAGGCATACTCATATCCGGAAAGCGAGGTCCCAGGGAGGCGTAATTTGGCCCGGTTAAAGGGTTTTCCGGCTGGAGGTTGATATGATCTTCTATCAATATCAGCTCGCCCTTCTTATAACTCAGGTTAATACCACCGGCCGCATTGGATACCAGCAGGGTTTTGATGCCCAGCATTTTCATAACCCGGATAGGAAAGGTTATTTCTTTCATACTGTAGCCCTCATAAAAATGAAAGCGTCCCTCCATGGCTATAATTTTTTTGCCATTACACCTGCCCAGAACCAGGTGGCCGGCATGAAATTCCATAGTAGCCACGGGAAAGTGGGGGATATCCTGGTAGCTTATTTGGTGTTCTATCTCTACTTTTTGCAATAGCTTACCAAGGCCTGTACCTAGAACCACACCTATTTCTGCCCCTGCGAAGTTTTTTCTTTTTAAAAATTCTGTAGCTTCTTCAAGTTGATGTATCATAGACTTCCGGAAATTGTTTTAGTTCTTCAATAGTATCTAAATCCGATAAAACCTTAAGTGTTTTATGTGAGATTTTTTTTTCTTGCAGTTCTCTTAAAGTGTCTTGCAAAACACTAGCGGTACTCCACTCCTTGTTTTCAAAAACATTATAATGGTTTTTCATACCTAATAAATAGTATCCTCCATCTGCGGCAGGCCCGATCACCACTTCATTCTTTTCCAGGGCTTCAAAGGCTTCATGGATATGTTCTTCGGTAATTTCTGGACAGTCACTCCCAATTATTACAACTCGTCTGTAATTCTCATCAAAAGCTGTTTTAAAGGCATTATTCATTCTTTCTCCCAGATCAGCGCCTTTTTGTAGCTTTTTGTCAAAATCCTTAGCTGTCCAAAGGTCTTCCCGGTTAATAAAATCACCGTAATAAACAACCCGTTGGCACGCAACAGCAAGAGCTGCTTTTTTAGTTATATCCAACAAAACCCGGTACACTTCAACTGCCTTGTCATAACCGATATGTTTTCCTAGCCGTGTTTTGACTTTACCTGGAATGGAATTTTTGATAAATATCATCAACCGCCTCGTTTCGTTTGACATCATCTTTCTCAATTTTCTGATCTTTGATTAATCGTTTATACAGGTAAACCAGTTCTTGTTGTGATTTACCCAAATAGTAATTGAGCCATACCCTGAAAAAAACATATTGAAGCCTGTAAGGTCCATTGTCGATATATTTTCTGGCTGAGGTAACAATATAGCGCGGGATTACTGTAAACCTGGCTTTTTTTCTGATGCGGAAAATGATCTCTTGATCTTCCATGACAATATGGTCTTCTTGGTAGCCTCCTATTTCTTTAAACAAGTTGTGGCTTATGAACAAACTTTGATCGCCAAAACGAATATAGTTGACGTTGAAGCGGGTAAACCAGGCATTGGCTTTTAAAAACCAATGTGGATGATCAAATTTAAGACGGAAGCATCCGCTCGAATTCCCTCGTTTAATTGCTTTTTCAATAGCAGATAGAAACCCTTCAGGTACAATACAGTCCGCGTGTAAAAAATAGAGAATATCTCCCGAAGCCTTTGACGCTCCGTAATTCATCTGAGCTGCTCTTCCTTTTTTAGGAGAGGTTGTATAAAGGGCGTAACTTTCTTTAACTATTAAAGGAGTATTATCGGTGCTATTTCCATCGGATACTATTACCTCGGCTCCGTGCCGACTTGTTTCAGGACGGATGCGGTCCAGGAGTTGACCTATTACAGATGCTTCATTAAAGGTGGGAATAATAATGGATATCTTCAAAACCGGGTTTAATTTCCGAAACCGAAGGTAGAAGATAGGAAAAATAAATGCTGTAAGCTGGGAGACATTAAACTTTGCTGCCCCAATACTCTATCTTTTGAACCAGCTGTTCCCTATTTATGGGTTTAGAGATATAATCATCCATGCCTTTTTCAAGAAATTTCTTGTCATCCCCTTCCATAGCATGAGCCGTAAGGGCTATAATAGCCGGGCTTTTGTCACCCAGTTTTTGTTTTATCTGACGGCATGCTTCTACTCCATCCATAATCGGCATTTGCACATCCATAAAAACTATATCGTAATGGTCGTTCTCAACGGAGTTTACGGCCATTTCCCCATTCTCAACTATATCGATATTTTGTCCTATATCTTTAAATAAAAATCCCGCCAGTTTTCTATTCACAGGATTATCTTCTGCCATCAAAATTTTCAAATCTTTTATTTTTTTGATTGTGTGTTTAGCATCATCACGGTTTTCTTCCACTCCTGCCGAGACAAATTCTTCCTTAAACCAACTTCTTTTTACCGGCCTTTTTAATTGCCTGACTACAGGTTTTGTTTCTTCAACATCATTTGTTGATATAAGGTATACTTTACAATCATCATAGGGCTCCAGTGCTTTTTTGATCTGATCACCCGACATTGATGGATTATCTAACAAAAATAATTCTTTTTGCTTAATATTCAGATCATAATGTTTGTAATTAATGCCTTTTATTCCAAAATACTTCATAAGACTCTGCAGCGCTTCCACTTCCTTATCACTACTATAAGACACAATTGCTATTTCCTTTGCATCAGCCAACTGCGATTTTAACCATTGAGCTTTTGTATGGAGTCTTATTGTAAAAACAGAGCCCTTGCCTTCCTCACTTTCCAGTTGAATAGAGCCTCCCATAGCCTGTACCAGCCTTTGGGTAATGGCTAAACCCAGGCCGGTTCCCCCGTACTTACGGGTTATGGAGCTGTCTGCTTGCTGAAAAGCGGTGAAAATTTTTCCCTGTGTACTTTCAGGTATTCCTACTCCTGTATCTTCGACTTTTATAGTAAGCGCTATTTCATCAATTTTTTTACTCTCAGATATAACGTTTACGCTTACCTCACCTTGAGAGGTAAATTTTACGGCATTATTTACCAGATTTATCAAAGCCTGACGAAGCCTGTTTTTATCACCAAAAATCACTTCCGGAGTACCGGGTTCAATACTGTAAAACAAGCTCAGTTTTTTGTTCTTGGCTTCCAGCCCCATTACTTCTACTACTTCTTCCAACAAACGGTTAAAGTCAAAAGCTTTATACTCTAACTGCATTTTCCCCGACTCCAGGCGACTGAAGTCCAAAATATCATTAATAACAGAGAGCAGAGCGTCTCCGCTTATCAGTATGGTTTCCACAAATTCCTTTTGCTGTGGAGTTAATCCCGTTGACTTAAGTAGGCCGGCCATACCTAAAACAGCATTAAGAGGTGTCCTGATTTCATGGCTCATGGTAGCCAGAAACTCTGACTTAGCTTTCATTCCGGACTCTGCTGCTTCCTTAGCTTCCAATAGAGCCTGCTCTTTCTCTACCGTTTCTGTGATGTTTTGCACTATCCCCATCATTTTCACTACTTTTTCATCCTCGAACTCGGGATTGGCAATATCCAGTACATAATCAATACCACCGGAGTTGTTTTTCACCCGGTAAGTCTGCCTGAAGAAAACCTGATCAGTTATCGCTTGCTGCCACTCCTTTATGACTCTCTCCCTGTCTTCATCAATTATCAGGGATATGATATTCTCTTGGTTGAAGTCGAAGTCGGAACGCTGCCCATAAACTTTGGGGAGATTGAAGCTCCAGGTGGATTTTCTGCTTATGATATTGTTTTCATAATAACCAACATTTGCCACTTCCTGCGCTTTTTCAAGCTCGGATTCCTTTTTTTTCAACAATTGCAGATTATACCTACGCTCGTCTGATAGTTTTTTTGTTTCTGCCAAACGGGCTTTCAGATTCTCACTCTGTTTTCTCAATTCGGCATTTTTCCGGTCGATCAGGTTAAACAGAAAAACAAGAACGGGAATTACTATAACCAAAAGAATAAGACCGTATAATGTAATATTTCTGATTTTTCCCTGTAACAAAGAGCTTACATATACAGGCGGATAATAGGCAACGAGGTAATAAAGGGGCGAATTGATGATCTTTTCCCCGGCCGGAATCTCCGACATCTGAATGGGACGGATATCACTGTAGTAAACAACCCCATTTTTCTGGTTGTTTTCTATCCAATCAAAAAGGTTAGCCTTTTTATGAGTTTGTCTCTCTGGTTCAAAAGAAAAGTCGTTATTTAGATTTAAGCCTTTTAACCAAAATCCCTTGTCATTAGCCAAAAGAAAATATGACGGATTGGATTCCTCAAAAAGATGCAATTTATCTAGTATACGTTTTCCTTTATAATTTATGATTACATAACCGGCTTTTTTGTTTTGCCTTGTAAATATTGGTCTGATCAATCTTATGACCGGTATAATTGGCTCATTCAAAACTCCATACTCCCGGTTTAAGTTAAACGGTGAGATATACACTTCTCCCCTTTTGAGTTTTACAGCTTCGTTCATATAAGACATGCTCATTTTATTTTGCACATCTTTATCAACTACAAAGCCGGTATCGGCAAAAACTAACTTCAGTTTTTCATTCCCCAGAGTATCTATCAACCTGACCTGATGATACAAACCCCTTATCTCACCAAAAGCTCCCAGGGTTTTCTCAATTACTTTTTGATTGTAAATATTTTCGGGCTTAGCCAGATAGAGAGCATAGGCAGGATTACGGGCAAAAAAATCGATATCCTGAAAAGCTTTGGTAAACTCATCTGCAATAAAAACTTCTATTACTTTATTGTTATGAGCTGCTTCCTGCTTCAGTTTATCTTTTTCCCTGGCCAGATCAACTTTTACGATATAAATACCGGGAACAATTACCAATAAAAAAATAAATACCAGTATTGCCCATAGATAGGCTCTGGTTGTTGCCATTTTGACCTTCTCCACCTTAAATTCTTCTTATGCCAATGTATACAATTTTCCCGGTAAGCTTTTTACGGCACCTTTTAATTCCAAATTCATTAAAATATGTAAAACTTTATTTACCTGTAGACCTGTTTTTATACAAAGATTATCTATTTCTATTTTTCCTTCGCTTTTTATGGAATTATATATCTTTTCTTCCTCTTGGCTCAGATCGATCATCAGTTGAGTTTGCAATTCCGGGACGGCTGTTTTTATACTGTCCCAGTTTAAAATATATCTCAAGTCATCAACACCAGTGATAAGTGCCGCCCTGTGGGTCTTTATTAGGTGATTGCAGCCAGCTGAAAGACCGTCACCCAGCCGTCCCGGAATTGCAAATACATCCCTGTTGTAGCTATTGGCAATTTCTGCCGTGATCAGAGCCCCTCCCTTCAAAGCTGCTTCTACTACAATTACGGCATCACACATTCCTGCAATAATCCTGTTTCTCTTGGGAAAGTTCTCCCGGTCGGGATTGGAATCACTCAAAAAATCGGTAGCCAAGGCCCCACCACCGTCTATCATTTTTTGAGCAACACCGGAATGTGCCGGAGGATAAACGCGATCTAAACCATGGGCTAAAACTCCTATGGTAGTCAACCCATTATCTAAAGCAGCGCGATGAGCCGTGATATCCACTCCGTAAGCAAGTCCGCTGATTATTAGAGGGTTGTAAGGCAAGAGCTCCGCTATAAGCTTTTTACACAGATCCAGGCCATAAGATGTTGCATTACGGCTCCCGACTACAGATAGGCTTCTGGAAGGATTCAGATCAGCTTCTCCTTTACAATAGAGCATTACCGGGCCATCCTCACATTGTTTCAATCTGAAAGGATAATCGGGATCGGTGAAATAAAGGGCTTTAATATTGTTTTTCTTCAGGAATTCCCACTCCCGTTCAGCCCGGCTCAGCACCTTTTGTTTACTGATACTTTCAGAAGCTTTTGGACCTATTCCGGGAATTCTTTCCAGTACCCTCTTTTTTTCACTAAAAACTTCTTTTGGGCTTCCACAGTGAGCGATCAGGTTTTTTGCCGTGCGATCCCCAATTCCAGGGATAAGGGTAATGCCAATTTGATATAGTAATTCTTCCAATTTTTGACAGTTTTATCAAAAGGCTGTAAAACTCTTTTAGCTTTACATTATTTGTGTTAAGATTGTTTGTATGAAATTACGCATTCTGAAAATCACATTAGCGGCAGGTATTCTCTTTTTATCTGTTCCTTCTGGCTTGATCGCCCAGGAATTAAAAGGAAAAATCATCGATGCCGAAACAGGGGAGCCGATCCCTCTGGCAACAGTGATATTGGATACAGATAATTATCAGGCCGCTTCATCTCAGGGATACTTTGAATTTACCCCTTTGGATACCGGGAAACACAGCCTGAAGGTGATTTCACTGGGTTATAAAGATTTCGATACCGTTTTTACATTTCCTGCTATTTCCAGCGTCAATATTTTACTGCAACCTGCAGAAACCCTGCTGGATCAGGCTGTGGTAAGTGCCAGCAAGTTCAGTCAGAATATCAATGAGGTTACCGTAAGCCTCGATGTAATAGAACCCAATTTGATAAACGAAAAAAACCAGGTAAACCTTGACGATGTCCTACAACAAGCCCCGGGACTTAATATCACAGAAAACCAAGCCAATATAAGGGGGGGAAGTGGCTGGAGTTACGGAACGGGAACCAGGGTACAATTTCTGGTAGACGATATCCCTCTTATTGCCGCAGATGCCGGTCAGGCTCAATGGGATCTGGTTCCCATACATTCCGTGCAACACATAGAAGTGTTAAAAGGGGCTTCTTCCGTTTTGTATGGTTCAGCAGCCTTAAACGGAGTCATCAATGTTTTTACTCCTGTAAAAGTTGAGAAGAGAAAAATCCAGGTCAATAGCTATTTCGGCTGGTATGATGCTCCAGAAAGAGAAAGCCTGAAATGGTGGGATGGTCTGCAAAGCAATTCGGGCGTCAATTTCCAATACGAAGAAAAACTCACCGACCTCTCGGGCTTCATTACTTCCGGAGGCTATTTTAATGACGAAGGCTTCCGCTATCTGGAAGGGGAAGAAAGGGGACGTCTTTTTTTCTCGTACTACACCAGGCCCAAAAACTTGAAAAACCTACGGTTTTCCCTCAGCGGCAATTTTACCTACAGCGAACAAGGCGATGCCCTGATATGGGAAAGTGACAGCCTGGCCTATATACCTCAAGATAGCGTTGCCACCCAAACCACCGGGCTGGATTTTTACATCGATCCTTCCGTTGAATTTCGACATGGTCCTTTCAGGCATAGCTTTAAGTCGCGCTACCTGCGGATAAACAACAATGCCGTTAGTCAGCAACAAGATTACACCAACAGCTCAGACTGGTATTATGCTACTTATATGTTGCAATATTTCTGGAAAGAAATGATTAATACTGCCTTTGGTTTTGCAGCCTCTTATACCGAGTCTGAATCTGTAATTTTCCAGGGCGATCATTTTTCATCCAGTTCCGCTGCTTTTTTACAGCTTGATGCCAAACCCCTGGATTGGGTGAATTTCAGCGCGGGGGCTCGTTATGAGAATTTTACCCTTGACGACCGCTTTGCGGCCAGACCAGTTTACCGTGCCGGGCTCAATCTCAAGGTTTTTCCAGCAACTTCGGTAAGAGCCTCTTACGGGGAGGCCTTTCGATTTCCGGCCATTGTAGAGGCTTTTACGGAAACACGCATCGGTCTCATCTCTGTTTTTCCCAATCCCGATCTTCAGCCTGAAACAGGCTCCAGTTACGAAGTTGGGGTAAGGCAGCTCTTCTCTTATAAAAAGTGGAAAGGTTATGCTGATGCGGCTTATTTCCACATGGCTTACGATAATATGATTGAATACAACTTTGCCCCTTGGCGCCCTCCCCGGGGATTTGATGATATTGGCTTTGGTTTTTTGCCCATTAATATAGGAGCAACTACTATTGAAGGAGCTGAAATCACCTTATTTGCTGAGGGCTTACTAGGTAATGTAAGTACCCGCATTATTGCAGGCTATACGTATACTTTACCTCGAATTGTAAACCCTTCTGAAGTCTATGCTTTTGCCCAGGGTTTTCCGGTTACTTACGACAGCAGCAGTACGGATATATCCGGCAATATCCTGAAATACCGCTACCGTCACTTGTTCAAATGGGACAGTCAGTTTAACTATAAAGAGTTTGGCTGGGGGTTTTCGATAAGGTATAACGACTTCATGCAGAACATTGACAGAATTTTTGAAGAAAGTGTAATTGATGGGGTAGCGGAAGCACGCAGCCGTTACTTGAACGGGGATTTATTAGTCGATCTCAGGATTTCCTACAGATTAAATCAACATTTTGAAATAAGCCTTTTATCGGAAAATGTTTTTAACAGGGAGGTCATGATAAGGCCAGCTTACCTGGGGCCTCCCCGTTCGTATGCTGTAAGACTTCAATACCAGAATTAAGGCTTATTCAACACTATTTTTTCCCTGATCACTCCTTCGCTTGTTTCTACATTCAAAATGAACTGCCCCGTTGCCGCCCGGGCATTTACTTCCAGGTTTCCAGAGTTTTTAGTATAGTCTAGCGGTATAGTTTTACCGCTGAGGTCGATCAATTCTACCCGGTTTACCTGTGCTTTGGCGGGCAATTCCACGGTAAAATCACCCGATGAGGGATTGGGATAAATGCTAACTTTCTGTTTTTCAGGCTGTCCGTCTATTGAGAACATATTGGCTATGTCTACATTTACAATATTATTTAGCCTGGGTTGCCCAAAGGTGGAAACGTCCTCCGAGAAGTACCCTCCCACGTAAAGTTTATTGTTACTGTAATAAAGATCATTCACCACACTGTCCAAAGCACCCATAGAAGAGAAACCTGCTCCGTCCTCATATCTGAGCAGGTTTTGACCAATGTTGAACATTGCATCATAAGAGTAATACCCCCCAATAAACAGACCGTAAGGGGTAGATTCTATGGTTTTTACAGTATTGTTATAATCATTGTATTGATACACATAGGAAGGGAAGAGTTTTTGCCAGCTTCCCCCGTTAAAAGCTGCCAGCCCAAAAGTATCATTAGCGGCACCTAGGAATCTGCCACCTGCATAAAGAGTGTTGTTATGAACTTCAACACTGAATACTTCCGCCTCTAAACCCTGGCCAATCGCATTGAACTGCCCGTTTTTCAGGTAAGCTATCCTGGGCATGGTCTTACTGCCAATACCGGTAAAAGTCCCTCCAATAATTAAACTATCACCAGCACTTTTCATGACATTAACAACTCCCTGGGGAGAGCCTCCGGCACTAACCCATTCTGTACCGTTCCATTTAGCAAGGTTCTGGAATAAAGAAGGAGCATTGATCCTTGAACGGAACATACCTCCGGCATAGAGCGTGTCATTGTGTATTTCCAGGTCGTAAACAGTATTTACCAATGCTCCTATGTAAAACTCACCTAGTGGTTCCCATTGGGCTCCATCCCATTTTATAACACCACTACCAGTAAAAACTGTATCAGCAAAAGTGAAATAACCCGCTACGTATATATCGCCATTGTAGTATTCAATATCTGTAACTTTACCATTGACACCATTTTGAGAAAAAGGCATCCAGTCAAAACCCGAAAAACCGTTTTGCCAGACGGAAAGATTATCAACTTTTCCTATACCAGCGGAGTCGAATTGTCCCCCCACCAGGATGCCCATATGGCCTAGATCTGCAATGGAGGTTACTTCGCCACTGGTGCCTTCTTTCATCTTCTCCCAGTTTACCGGTTTGTAATATGCCGGTTGTATCCAGGCTAATTCATGGGCCGTGAGGCCACATTCATTTACCCAGTCAAAAAGCTCGTCATCCTTCATGTTGAGCAGGAATTCATAATTCATATTGCGGCTGATCTTGCGCGAAAGATCTTCGTGACCGCTGGCCTTAATGAGATAACCCACTGCGCAAAAATTATCGAACTGATCGATGAAAACCGGTATTCGGCCGCAAACCACCGTATTCTTGGGAAGACTTACGTTTTGGTAATAATACATCAGGTTGCCAAGGTTTTCTGCCCTGTTCTTTTTCTGTTGTTCTGTAAGGCCAAGGGTTGGCCGCTCCGACAAAATCTGATGGACCAATTTCAAATGATAGCGTATTTTTTCTTCATCGCTGGAAAACTCCACGGACTGCTGGTAAACAAAGTCCGGAATATCTTTTTCATACGTCCAACGGCTGTTAACATCCGCCATTTCTTTAAATAAATTGCCAGCAATCAGGTTGGTTGTGAGAAAAGCAAGCGTTATCAGATAATATAATTTTGTTTTCATAACTAATTGGTTTTCGGATTTTTGTTAATAGATGGTTTAATTACCTGAATGGTTGCTTTTATAAATATTTTTTGGAAGCGCAACCATTGTAATGATAAAAGCATCTTTTTTTTAAACCTCAGTGGGGAATTTGGTTTCAGAAGATACGATAAAAGCTTGCCAAAAGGGCAAAAGGGAAGCCCAGGAGGCGATATACCGTGCTTATTACCGTAAAATGTACGGGGTATGCCTGTATTATTCCAAAGACCAAACTGAGGCTCAGGATCTTTTACAAGATGGCTTTTGTCATCTTTTTAAAAAAATTGGGAAGTATAATTTTAAGGGTTCTTTTGAAGGATGGATGCGCAGGTTGTTTGTCAACCTCATATTGCAAAAATTTCGCAGTAAAAAGCCTTTGTTTGCCACCAGCGAAATAGAGAAAAGTGCAGACTGGAGCTATGAGCATATTGTTACCCAAATTACTGCCCAGGATCTGCTGGAAATAATACAAGAGCTAAGCCCCCGCTATAAAATAGTTTTTAACCTGTACGCCATTGAGGGGTATTCCCATAAAGAAATTGCCCAGAAACTGGAGATAAGCGAAGGCACGTCAAAATCCAATCTTTTCAGGGCGAGACTGATACTACAGGAAAAAGTGCGGGAAAAATTTCCCGATATTTATAAAGTAAGCAGCAATGGAGGAGAAGCATAAGATAGATGAGCTTTTTGAGCAAAACTTCAGGGATTTTGAAGTAGATACTCCTGAAGATAACTGGATTCATATAAACAATCGCTTGGATCGCAAAAAGCGGAAAGCGCGATTGGCCGTATGGCGTTGGACAGGTACCGCTGCTGCCGTGGTTCTGGCTTTCTTCACGGGCTATTACTTTAATCTTAACTCTCCTGTTACTCCAAACCTTCAGAACTCTTATGAAATAAGTAAACCAGATGATATCCCGGAAATTAATAAGAACAAGGATATCTTGCCGGTTAATCCTGAAAATTCTCAAAATATATCAGACATCAGTACCCCCCGTAACTTGCCGTCAGATAATGAAGAAAATACAGTAATTAAAGTATCCGAAAGCTCCATTTTTGCAACCGATAAGCTACCCAGGCAAAATGAAGAGATGAACAGTGTAGTTGGCGGATTAGCTTCTGATGCTATTGTTTCAAATGATTATAATGAAGACGGAAATCCTACCCTCACCCGGGAACTTATCCCTGATGAAAAGGCTAATGATACGTTACGTTCAGTTGCGTTGATGGAAATAGCGAACAGAGACAGCTTGGAAGCCTATACTACTCAGCTCATTATAGAGAAAAACCGGGAAGAAATGATGAAGCCTGTTGATAACGACCGTTTTTCCCTTGCTTTAAAAGCAGGACCGGCAGTGAGTTTTAAAAGTATTGAGTTAGCAGATAATAATCCCCTGGCCAATCAAAATATAGAAAATGAAGTGGTTAACAACTCTTACACCGCAGGAATGGAATTTGCCTATAATTCCAATGAAAGCTGGGAGTTTTCAGCAGGACTTTACTATAGTTATTACCGGCAAACCAATCCGGGTTTACTGTTAGAGTTTTCCAACAGTTTTACTTCAGGCAATCCCGCGCCTTCTAATACGAATCAGGGCTTAGGGGTTACATCCGGAGCAGAAGTGAGCATTGATCTCAGCACTACTGACGGCTCCAATATAAAGATCAACAACTCCAGCTCTATATCGGGAAACCCTAATAACCCTAGTTTTGTTTTAATTCCCGACCTGGAGCAGACTTATGAGTTTATAGACGTTCCTTTTAAGGTTGGTTATAGAATTACCAAAGGAAAACTCATTTTAAAGGCTCAATCAGGTTTCAACACTCGTTTTTTAACCCAGTCGCAACTCAATTTTGTTGACGATGACGGTAACAAACAGTACTTCGGAGAAGGCAATATCAGTTCCTTTAGCCTGCAGTTACTGGTAGGACCCGGGCTAGACTGGAGAGTTACGCGCAATTTTAATTTACAGATAGACCCTCTCCTTTATTACAGTGTAACTCCTTTCGATCAAAGCCAGGAACTGGATTCTTTCTGGCATCAGTTTATGATATTCTCGGGATTTTCCTACCGCTTTTAGCATTTATTGGATTTGTTATCTTTGTAAATCGTGATGAAAGCTACGATTGATCAATATATAAGCTTCTTGTTGTACAGCCATGAATGTTTGGTTGTACCGGGTTTTGGCGCTTTTCTTACCCGCTATTATCCGGCCGAGATCAATCATGCTACTCAAATGATGAGGCCTCCCTCCAAAAGAGTTTCCTTTAATAAGAGGATACATGAGAATGACGGTTTATTGGCCAAAACCATCAGTAAAGAAGAAAATATCTCTTATCAGCAGGCTCTGGAAAGCATAGACATCTCTGTACGTTCCTGGAAGCGGATGCTGGCTGACGGCAATAAAGTAAAACTGGAAGGCATTGGACGGCTTTATACCAATGACAGTAACAACATTCTCTTTAGCCCTGCTATAGACTTGAATTATGACGTACACTCTTTTGGTTTGGGGATTTTCAGGTCACCGGCTATAAACCGCGATATCGCTATTAAAAAGAGTATATCCTCAGCCATAACTGCTCATAAAAAAGAAAAAAAGGAGGGTATTAAAAAGAAGAAAAAACGCAAATCCATAAGGTGGGCTGCAGTATTAATCCCTGTAGCTGTAATCAGCATTAGTGGCATTCTTTATTTAGCAGGAGACCTCCCAGAAGTAAAAAACTTTTCCGGCTGGGTACCATTCAGCCAAAGTAGTAAACCTGCCGAAGAGCCTTTGGAAAAAGTGGACATTAAAACAACTCCGGTAGAAGTTAAAAAACATGAGGTTCCGGCTTCCGAATCAAATGATCCGGAAGCAGAAGAGGTTAATGTCAAAACCGTTAAACCGGTCGCATCCATACCTGTTAGTCCATCAAATACCTCTCTAGTTAAGCCTTATCATATTATAGTCGGCTCTTTTAAAGAGCTTCGCAATGCCGAAAACTATGTTTCTCAGCTTAGGGCTCAGGGTTATGGCGCTTATATAGCCAATGGAAACAACGGTTTCCACAGGGTTTCTACCGGCAATTTTGCCACCCGCAATGAAGCTGCTACAGAGCTTCTCCAGGTAAAAAACAAGCTCAATCCTACCTCCTGGGTTTACACTAATTGAGTTATTTTTGCCGGCATGAAAGCCAAAACACCCAGCGAATCTCTTACAGTTGTTACAGAGATTGTCCTTCCCAACGATACCAATAATCTCAGAAACCTTTTTGGCGGCCAGCTTTTGAGCTGGATGGACCGGGCTGCAGCCATTGCTGCTCATCGCCATTGCAAGCGAATAGTAGTTACGGCAACGGTTAATAATGTCTCTTTTAACCAGGCAATTCCCCAGGGCTCCATAGTAACTCTTGAGGCTAAAGTTTCGCGGGCCTTTACTTCCAGTATGGAAGTATTTGTTGATGTTTTTATCGAAGACCAGACTATAGCGGGTAAAAAAACCAAGGCCAATGAGGCTATATACACTTTTGTTGCGGTAGACCAATTGGGTAATCCTATTCATGTGCCACCCATTATACCGGAAACAGAAATTGAGAAAAAACGCTATGACAGCGCTTTGCGCAGAAAACAGCTCTCGCTTATTCTTTCCGGTAAAATGAAACCGGAAGAGGCATCTGAATTAAAGGCTTTGTTTTTCCCCGATTCATCAGTTGAAAAAAAAGGCCAGGCCTAGGCTGCCTAGCGAAAAGAGGAATACCAGATCGGCTTCCCACCATTTTTTGAGATAGTTTATAAGGTTAGCCTGCAAAACCGTAATAGGTATGGCCAGCAAAAAGAAATAATCTCCGCCATCGCCCCACAAACCCAAACTAAGGGTGCTTATTACGAAGATCATTACAAAAAAATTGAGCAGTTGTAGTTTTTGCACTTTTGCTTTTCGCTGAGCCTGCAAGTATTCTCCCAGCGCAGGAATGACAGTTAAAAGTACGGGAGTATAAATCCAAAGGTTCCAAAACTGGGAGTTGTCCCAGCTTAAAAAAAGACGAAAGTGCTCCTCTACATAATAATTAATAATGACTGTTTGCTCTATAAAGTACAAAAGGCAAAATGCGAGAAAACACACTGCGGTAAAACCGATGAGGGGCAGAAGGAGAGTGCGGGTACTTAGCCGCCCAAACGAAATGACAGCCGCCCAAACGATCAGTATTAGCCACAACGCCTGAGGACTTAACAAACTTAACAAGGCAATGATACAGCCCGCATCAAACAGGTGATGATAGATCTCTCCCGAACTGATAAGCGGCATAAGCCATAGCAACATAAATACTACAAAAGGAATAGATAAAAGCGAAACAAAGGAAGGGTTTATACCTCCAAAGGTCAGGAGATTAATAACACCTAAAACAAAGATCAAATAATTACCTTTTAAAAGTCCCTGGCGGTTTAATACTTCATTAAACGCAAAAGCTGAAACGGAAATGATCAGTATTTGCATGAACTTCTTCCAGCCTGCTATCCATTGAAAGCTGAATCCGGTAAAGAGCACTTGCTCGGTTTCACTTTTGTGTACCAGTAAAACTGTAGCCATTATAGCAGATATGCTCAAAATAGCCGCCAGCAAAGACCGGAAACTAATATCTGAAAACAGTCTTGTAAGCATAGCCCTTTTTAGCTAATTTTGACGGCAAATCTAACATGCATGCAATTTAAAGATGTTGTTTTCGCTATAGGTGATTTTTTCCAATGGACTTTTCAAATCCTTCCCATGCTAGGAAATGGTTTTAACTACCTGTTATTGTTTATTGGCTTTATTCTGTTTTTTTACTGGATGGGCCAGATGTACAGGCACTACCAGGCCGGGGAGCAGTAAGAGATCTTTACAGGTCAAAGCCTATATCCTTACGAAAGCAAATCCCTTCGTAACATATCTTTTTAATAGCAGCGTAGCTTTTTTCCAAAGCATCTTCTTTACTATTACCCATACCCGTAAAGGCTATAACCCGCCCTCCGTTCGTCAGCAGTTTATCGCCTTCTCTTTTGGTTCCGGCATGAAATACTGTACTCTCCTCCACATTCTGTAAACCTGTTATTTCCTTGCCTTTTTCGTATTTGCCCGGGTAACCTTCAGACACCACCATTACTGTTGCAGCAAAATCCTTTTTTTCCCACAAGTTCTGTTCGCTGAGATTACCCTTGGCCGTGGCTTGTAACAACTCTACCAAATCCGATCCAATGCGCGGCATAACCACTTCTGTTTCGGGATCTCCCATTCTCACATTGTACTCAATTACAAATGGCTCTCCTTTTACATTGGTCAATCCGAAAAAAATAAAGCCCCTGTAATCCATTCCTTCTGCCCTGATACCTCTTATGGTAGGTTTAAGAATCTTTTCCTCTACTTTCTGCATCAAGGTATCATCTACAAAGCTCACTGGTGAAACAGCTCCCATCCCGCCTGTATTTAAGCCGGTATCGCCCTCTCCAATACGCTTGTAGTCCTTTGCTACAGGAAGTATTTTATAATCTTTACCATCGGTTAAAACAAAAACCGAGAATTCAATCCCGTCCAGGTATTCTTCTATAACCACTTCTTTACTGGCTTCACCAAACTTGCCGTTGAGCATTTTTTCCAGTTCATGGTGAGCCTCAGTTATATCATCCAGTATCAAAACACCTTTTCCTGCCGCCAGACCGTCCGCTTTTAATACGTAAGGAGGGTTTAGGGTTTCCAGAAACTGATGGGCCGCCTGTAATTCACTTATACTGAAGCTTTGATAAGCAGCGGTGGGAATATTATATTTAGCCATAAACTTTTTGGAAAAGGATTTACTCCCCTCCAATTGAGCCGCCATAGCATCAGGGCCTATTATTAAAATATGTTGCAAGTCCTGTGAAGATCCAAAATGATCCTTTATACCCTTCACCAATGGTTCTTCAGGCCCTATTATCAAAAGATCGATCGCTTTGGCGATACAATGCTGCCCCACCTCATTGAAATTATTGATGTCTATGGGGACATTTTTACCTAATTCAGAAGTTCCACCGTTTCCCGGAGCTATATACAGATTTGTTGTTTTATCACTTTGGGTTATTTTCCAGGCCAGGGCGTGCTCCCGTCCCCCGCTGCCCAGTATCATTATGTTCATGGCTAATTTTTACAGGTGTAAAAGTACATACTATCAAAATTTTTTGTTCAACTCTCGATTCATCAGAACAATTTGGCCGATTTGTTTTTAAAGATATGATGTTATTAATAAGCTGATTTTCAGATTTCAGTCAATATGTAAAAAGATATACATTTGCCCACAAAATTCATCTTACAGAAAACTATGTCTCAACAGTATCAACAACAGGTTGATTCCTTTATGGAAAGGGTGAAAGCAAAAAATCCCCACGAACCTGAATTCATACAGGCGGTGCATGAAGTTGCAGAAACCGTTATTCCTTTTATCGAGGAAAATCCAAAGTATAAAGAAACAAAGATTCTGGAAAGGATCAGTGAACCTGAAAGAGTGATCATGTTCCGGGTTCCGTGGCTGGATGACAAGGGTCAGGTACAGGTAAACCGAGGTTACCGGGTAGAGTTCAACTCAGCCATAGGCCCTTACAAAGGAGGATTGCGTTTCCACCCTAGTGTTAACCTTTCCATTCTGAAATTTTTAGGATTTGAACAAATATTTAAAAATTCTCTCACCACTTTGCCTATGGGTGGCGGTAAAGGTGGTTCTGACTTTGATCCCAAGGGTAAGTCAGATAATGAAGTCATGAAGTTCTGCCAGTCTTTTATGACAGAATTGTCTCGTCATATTGGTGCTCAAACTGATGTTCCTGCAGGGGACATAGGTGTAGGTGGAAGAGAGATCGGCTACATGTTTGGACAGTACAAACGCATCCGCAATGAATTTACCGGTGTTTTAACCGGAAAAGGTATTAATTGGGGGGGGTCTTTGATCCGCCCAGAGGCCACGGGTTATGGAACGGTGTTTTTTGCGGTTGAGATGCTGGCTACTAAAAGCGAAACATTAAACGGTAAAACAGTAGCTGTTTCAGGTTCCGGTAATGTGGCACAATACGCTATAGAAAAATCAATACAGTTTGGCGCTAAAGTACTTACTGCTTCAGATTCTTCTGGCTTTGTATACGACAAAGACGGGATCACTACCGAGAAGCTGGATTACCTGAAAGATCTGAAAAACAACCGCAGAGGTCGCATAAAAGAATATGCAGATGAATTTGACTGTGAGTTTTACGAAGGTCAAAAACCCTGGGGCATTGAATGTCATATAGCACTGCCTTGTGCTACCCAGAACGAGCTGGATGAAACAGATGCCGAAAATCTCATTAAGAACGGTGTTCAGGTAGTAGCAGAAGGAGCCAATATGCCTTCTACACCTGGCGCCATTGAAAAATTCCATCAGGCTCAAATTTTATTTGCTCCCGGTAAAGCTTCTAATGCCGGTGGAGTGGCTGTATCTGGGTTGGAAATGACACAAAATGCCATCCATTCCCGTTGGGAAGCCGAAGCCGTTGAAAGCCGTTTGGAAGATATTATGCAAAATATTCACGCATCATGTGCTAAATATGGCGGTGAAGAAAATGGTTATATCAACTACATAAAAGGTGCTAACATAGCTGGCTTTGTTAAGGTTGCCGACTCTATGATAGCCCAGGGGATCGTATAAATCCTCTTGTTCATGAATTAATAAAAAGGCTGTCTTTAAGGCAGCCTTTTTTATTGCCCCAATACAACTTGCCTCTTATCTTTAGTGGCCCTGATCTTTAGTTGGTATTTTCCTAAAAGCCAGGCAATTATAAATGAGTAATAACCTATAAAAGATTAAAACTATGAATGAGTTTGAAAACAAAAGAGTAGTGATAACCGGAGGAGCCGGGGGTATTGGTACAGAAACCGCAAAACATTTTTTGCAGCAAGGAGCCAAGGTATTGTTGGTAGACCTCCATGAAGAGAATCTAAAAAAAGTAATGGAGGAGCTCGCCTCTGACCATGTGACTTATCACGTAGCTGATGTAGCTCAATCTACAGAAGTAGAATCTTACGCCCAGAAAGCAAAAGATTGGATGGGAGGCATTGACATTTTCTTCAACAATGCTGCAATAGAAGGAAAAGTTGCTCCCTTGACTCAATATCCTGAAGATGAATTTGATAAAGTAATAGCTATCAATATAAAAGGTGTATGGTTGGGCTTAAAGTATGTTATGCCCATTATGGCAGAAAGCGGAGGAGGCAATATCATTATTACTTCTTCAGTAGCCGGTTTACAGGGAACACCAGGAGTAGTAGCTTATACTACCAGCAAGCACGCTATTATCGGAACAATGAGAACTGCCGCCCTGGAAGGAGCTGAAATGGGGATCCAGGTCAATTCTATTCATCCGGGACCGGTAGATAACCGTATGATGCGTTCCCTGGAAGAAGGCTTTAATCCGGAAGATGCAGAAGGAGTTAAGAAAAACTTTGAGCAACAGATACCTCTGAAGAGATATGCCAGTAATGAAGATATTGCCAACCTGGTATTATTTCTGTCCAGTGAAAAGAGCAAATACATAACCGGTACCACTTATGTTATTGATGGTGGTATGTCTGCGTAAAAGCATTAATGATAAGGTATACAAGTTTATATAACCTGATAAGGGCCTTTTTTATTTTCGGGTTACCACTTTAGGTACTTTGAAATAATCCGTGTCCTTATCAGGTGCATTTTTCAATGCCTCTTCTTTAGTTACCTCTTGTTTTATTTCGTCTTTGCGCAGAATATTCTCTTCTTCACTCATGTAAACCAGCGGCTTCACACCTTCGAGATCCAGTTCATTGATCTTTTCTACAAAACCGAGGATCTTGTCCATATCCTCCACCATTTTTTCTTTTTCTTCTTCATTAAATTCAAGCCGGGCCAGGTGAGCCAGCTTTTCGACTTCTTCTTTAGTAATCTTCATATTTTCACTATACTTTCAGTTGTTGTTTCCAGCTCATTTTTTAGCGTTTCATAGCAAATTGTTTTTAAACGCTGTTCCTCTTCCATTGTATGTGCATTGGGATAAATGAATTCGTGCACTACAGCCCTTAAAATACCCGGGCTTCCTTTGGAGAAATCATAAGGCAAATGTCGTTTATTGTCGGGAAATGTAACAGGTACAATGGGAATTTGCTTTTCTACTGCCAGGCGGAAGGCTCCGCTTTTAAAGTTTCCCAGTAATACATCCTCACCTGGCACCCCCCCCTCTGGATAGATGCAAAGCCCTATGCCTTCGTCTATTTTTTGAGCCGCTTTTACAAATACCTCTTTACGGCTTTTTAAGCTTTTACGGTCTACCAATAGGTTTGTTCTCCTATAAAAATAACCGAAAAGTGGAAAAGAAGCCAGCTCTTTTTTACCAATAAAAACAAAGCAATTGGGAAAAATGGCCAAGGTCATCATAATATCCACCATGCTGGTATGATTAGGGCAAATGATGTAAACCCCCTTTTTTTCCGGTATCTGTAACCTTTTCACCTTTGGCCAGAAACCGCTCATTATCAAAACTATCCAGGCCCAAACCCTCGATAGCTTAAAAAAGGTCCTGTAATGCGTAGTACTTATTGATGTAACAAATATCAGGGGATACAAAAGGATTATAGCAATGGCAATTGCTATGTAAAACCATACCCGCCATACATAGATCAATATCCTGATCAAAAACATATCTGCAAAAGTAAAGCTTTGGTAAAGCTTCTTTGCCAGGTCTTCTTAATTTTGAAGCCTAAACAAGAGGTATGGCCCGAATATTAACTGGTATACAAAGCAGCGGTAGGACCCACCTGGGAAATGTGCTGGGTGCAATCATCCCCGCTATTGAATTATCACAAAATTCCGATAACGAATCTTTTTTCTTTATCGCGGATATGCACTCTTTAACTACGATTAAAGATGCGGAAGCTCGCAGGAAAAATGTATATGCCGTGGCTGCCGCCTGGCTGGCCTTTGGTTTTGATACCTCTAAAAATCTATTTTACCGCCAAAGTGATATTCCTGAAGTAACCGAACTCACCTGGTATTTGAGTTGCTTTACTCCTTTTCCCATGTTGGCTAATGCTCACTCCTTTAAAGACAAAAGCAACAAATTGTCTGATGTCAATGCCGGTTTGTTTATTTATCCGGTTTTAATGGCAGCTGACATTCTGCTGTACGATGCAGATATTGTGCCGGTAGGGAAAGATCAGAAGCAACACCTGGAAATGACCCGCGATATGGCTGGCAGCCTGAACCACCTTACCGGTAAAGATATCCTCAAACTACCTGAGCCAGCCATACGGGAAGAGGTAATGACTGTACCGGGAACAGACGGGCAGAAAATGAGTAAATCCTACGGCAACGTGATCGATATCTTCTTACCTGAAAAGCAGTTGAAAAAGCAGGTAATGAGCATAGAAACCGACAGTACCCCGCTTGAAGCGCCCAAAAACCCGGATAACTGTAATGTTTTTGCCATTTATTCTCTGGTAGCTGAGCTGGAAAAAGTAGAGGAAATGCGTCAGAACTACCTGGCAGGAGGCTATGGCTATGGCCATGCCAAAAAAGAACTGCTCCAAACTATCCTGGAAAAATACGCTGGCCCCCGCGAAGCTTTTGACCGCTATATGAACAAGCCGGAACTATTGGAAGAAGAATTGGCTGAAGGAGCCGAAAAAGCCCGTCCTATTGCCCGGGAAGTTTTACAAAGAGTAAGAGCCGCTCTCGGTTTTTAATCGTTGAGCTGTAAAACCGCTAAAAATGCCTTTTGGGGAATTTCAACATTACCTACCTGGCGCATACGTTTTTTACCGGCTTTCTGTTTCTCAAGAAGTTTTCTTTTACGTGAAATATCACCACCATAACACTTGGCCGTAACATCTTTACGCATGGCGCTCAAGGTTTCACGTGCTATGATCTTAGCACCTATAGCGGCTTGTATAGCGATCATAAATTGCTGGCGGGGAATGAGTTCCTTTAGCTTTTCGCACATCTTTTTCCCCAGATCGTAAGCATTATCCCGGTGTACCAGGGCCGAAAGGGCATCCACCGGCTCACTGTTCAGCAAAATATCCACTTTAACCAATTCGGAAGCGCGGTATTCCAGGGGATGGTAATCAAAAGAAGCATAGCCTCTGGATAGGGATTTAAGCTTATCGTAAAAGTCAAAAACGATCTCCGCCAAGGGCAGGTCAAACGAAAGTTCTACCCGGTCGGAGGTGAGATAGACCTGGTTTTTCAATACCCCTCTTTTTTCTATACAAAGGTTCATCACTGCTCCTACATAGTCTGATTTGGTGATGATCTGGGCCCGGATAAAAGGCTCCTCCATCCGGTCGAGCTTGCTGGGATCGGGAAACTCACTGGGATTATTTACGATCATCTTTGTATTGACATCAGACTTGAGGTAAGCGTGATACGATACGTTGGGGACGGTAGTAATTACCGTCATATCAAATTCTCTTTCCAGCCGCTCCTGAATAATTTCCATATGCAACATACCGAGGAAACCACAGCGGAAGCCAAAACCCAAAGCAGCCGAAGACTCGGGCTCAAACGTCAGGGAGGCATCATTCAATTGCAGCTTTTCCAAAGAAGCCCTTAGTTCTTCAAATTCATCGGTATCTACGGGATAAATGCCGGCAAAAACCATAGGTTTTACATCTTCAAAACCAGCGATCGGTTCATTAGAAGGATTGGCACAACTGGTTATAGTATCTCCTACCTTTACCTCTTTGGCCTCTTTAATACCGGAAATGATATAACCAACATTTCCAGCACTGATCTGGTTCCTGCTTTCCTGCTTAAGCTTCAGAACGCCAATTTCATCAGCATCGTATTCTTTGCCGGTAGCCATAAATTTCACTTTCTCCCCTTTTTTCATCTTGCCGTTCACTACCTTAAAAAAGGCTTCTATACCGCGGTAGGGGTTAAAAACTGAATCAAAGATAAGAGCCTGTAAAGGGGCCTCTTCCTTTCCTTCCGGGTGAGGAATTCTTTTCACTACCGCTTCCAGAATATCCTCTATCCCTAAACCTGTTTTGGCTGAGGCAGGAATGATATCTTCCTCATCACAGCCGATGAGGTCAATGATCTGGTCCTTTACTTCCTCTGGGTTGGCACTGGGCAGATCGATCTTATTGAGAACCGGGATGATCTCCAGATCGTGCTCTAACGCGAGATATAAATTGGAGATAGTTTGGGCCTGTATACCCTGGGCGGCATCCACTACCAATAGCGCCCCTTCGCAGGCAGCAATAGCGCGCGACACTTCGTAAGAAAAATCTACGTGCCCGGGAGTATCTATTAAATTTAAAGTATAGTCTGTATCCTCGTAAGGGAATACCATCTGGATAGCGTGACTTTTAATAGTGATACCGCGTTCCCGCTCAAGATCCATATCATCCAGTAACTGATCCTTTTTCTCACGCTCAGTGATCGTTTGCGTATGCTCAAGTAAACGATCAGCCAGGGTACTTTTTCCGTGGTCGATGTGAGCGATTATACAGAAGTTTCTGATGTTCTTCATACTGCTAAATGTCGTTCTCTCTTAGGAAACGCGAAATTAATCAAAAGCTGCACTTCAAAATTTACCTCTTCACTGATTTAAAGAATACAACTTTTGCCACTAAGCCAAAGTGAGGAAATAATCGGCTGCCGTTGTCGAAGCCCTTGAATCTTCCAAATTTTACTTTTCCAAGAGAGGATGAACTACGTCAATTAAACACTACCTAACAATGAAAAAGATTCTTTACCTAACCGCCATTTGCCTGTTTTTTTCTGCTTTTAACCATGTTAAAGCCACCCACCTGGCAGGAGGTGAAATATACTACAAACACATAGGAGGGCCAACCAATCCCTTTTTATATGAGATAACGGCTCTGATATACAGGGATATGGATGGTAGTGTAAATGCCAATCCTGATCCCGGTGATCCTATAGATATTTGTTTTTCTTCCTCGTGCTTTAGCAGTTTCACGTTGTCATTTAGCCCCTCTGTTCCGGGCCCAGGTGAGGTACATCCTAAGAGTTCCTATGCTTTTAAAATCCCATCATTAGATAGCTGTGTTAACAATTCGAGCAGCAATTTTGTAGATATAGGGGTATTTAAGTGGGTAGGAACAGCTACTCTGAGTGGTGTTTGTACTGATTGGAGAATAAGCTTTGGATACAATGCCCGCAACGGAGATATTGATAACCTGTTGGATGCGGGCACTGAAAATATGTATGTTGAGGCCTGGCTGAACAATACCTTCGGCCCCAACTCATCTCCCCAGTTTATCTCCCCGGCTGCTACTGCTTTTTGCGTGGTTCAGCCTAATGAACCTCCTTTTGTTTGGGTTCAACAAGCTATTGAAAGTGACGGTGATTCTGTTCGTATTACCCTGGATAATCCTCTGGACGGTAATTCATGCGGTCCCGGTACACCCATACCTTATGATTTGAACCGTAACCCCAATTACTCACCTACCAATCCTATAACTACCCACAACAACGTTTTTCTCATTGACGAGTCAACGGGAACTTTTACCTTCAGTCCTTCTACATCAGAAGTGGCTGTTATTAATGTCGTGGCTGAGGAATACAAGTTCGACCCAAATATCTTACAATGGGTTAATGTAGGAAGAACCTCCCGTGATTTGCAGTGTGTTATTACAGCTGCCTGTAAAAACTCCGTAGTGGGTGGCCCTACTGTAGATGTATCGCCAACAACAGGTATTACTATTGAACCTGTTTCTACCGATAGTATTTACAGTAATTACGATATACCCATTATCGGGAACGATTCTGTTTCCGATCCCAATGGAGGGTACATTATAAATCTGCCTGTTATTGACTACACCTGCTATGACTCCATCATACAGATCAGCTTTGATATAGGAGTTAACTGCAGTTCTATTACCCCTTCTGACTTTAGAGTTATTGGCCCCGATGGTATCGTAAGACCTGTTACTGATGTATCATTTAATTGCAATACTGCCAACAATACCCGTAAGATTGATTTGAGACTTCATCGCCCTCTCGATGTCAATGGTGATTTCTTGATGTATATCAAAAACGGAAATGATGGAAATACTTTAACCAATCAGTGTGGTTTTGGACTGGCAGACTTTTTTTCCATGATTATTCGGGTAGATGATTGCCCCATTTTAGATTACGATTTGAAAAATGTTACCGTGGTAGACGATAAAGAGATCAAAATTGAATGGGAAGCTGATCCCAATACATTTAACCCGGCTCTTTTTCAGCAGTGGAGAATTTACAGGGCGCATAACGATAACAACTTTTACCCGCTTACTACATTGAATGATATTAATGCAAGATCATTTATTGACAATATCAAAATAGATGAGGAGGCCGTGGATAAGCAGGTATACCAATACGCTATTCAGATGTATATCAATAATATCTTCCGCGCTCCTGTAGGAGATCTCCGTTCCATTTTACTAGCCGTTAGTCATTATCAGCCTAATGAATCTGTCTCGCTTTACTGGAATAAATATGACGGTTTTAATGAAGAGAAATATGAAGTATATGTTACTGATGCAAATGATTTTATCTGGGAGAAGGTAACAGATTTAGACAGCAGTACGCGTTATTACAGATACGATATACCCGGTAATACAGGAACTTACGCAATGAAGGTTGAGGCTAAAGATGCCCAAGACCCCAATTACCCGTATATTTCTGAATCTAACTGGATATATTTTGATGTATTTGATGATGTTGTTGTTATAGATGAGCCTGAGGATCCCGTCATTCCCAATGTAATGACCCCAAATAACGATTCCCAAAACGACCGTTTTTACATCAAAGCCGATGGCTATCCAAAAATATCAGTGGCTATCCACAATCGCTGGGGCAGGCTGGTTTTCAAAGATGATAATTTTGCACAACGCAACGATGCTGCAAATGGCTGGGATGGTACCGATATGAATAATGGTCAACCCCTGGTTGATGGTGTGTACTATTACAATATTTCATTTAACGACCCCGCTAGCGGCAAGAACCTGGACTATCAGGGCTCCCTAACCATAATGGGTGGCTCGAATTAAGAACTTACTATATAATCATATATAATACTTATAAGATCTTACATGAATGATTAACAGCTAATTTTTTACATATATATGGGAACCCTGATTTAGTCTCAGGGTCCCATCTTGGAAAAGTCAAACTGAGTTTTTAAGTTCTCTATTTAATTGTACGAAGGCTTGGATAGGACGTTCTTTAACTAATTTAGAATATTTGTCCTTATATTTATCGTTTGCAAATTCCCAGCAATGAAGTACTTTTATCAGACCGATAAACTCGTTATTGACTTATGAAAAAGATTTTATCACTCTTAGTTGTAGGATTCACAGTTGTTGTTTTTTCTTCAGATCTTAAGGCAACCCACCTTGCCGGAGGAGAAATATTCTACAGGCATATAGGTGGTCCTACCAATCCTTTCTTATACGAAATCACGGCTATCATCTACAGGGATATGAGCGGTATCGATCTACCCCCTACCTTAAACGTTTGCGTAAGTTCATCCTGTTATAATTCACAAACCGTTAACTTAACTGATGCCCCGTTAGATTCATCATACGGAGGCCGTGGTAGTACCCCTCCGGGAAGACCTCCTTACGGCCCTTGTGCTGTCCAAACACCTGGTGTTGATCCCACTATAGGTCTTTATAAATGGAGGGGAACCGTTACCCTGCCCGGGGTTTGTGCCGACTGGAGGTTCAGCTTTACCCAGAATGCCCGGAATCCTGCCATTGACAATCTTGTTGGTCCGGGAGGGCAAAATCTGTACATCGAAGCTTTACTCAACAACACTTTTGGGCCTAACTCCTCTCCGATTTTTACATCTTCTGCTGCTACTGCCTTTTGTGTATCCTCCCCAGGCCAACAGCCCCAACAGTGGGTTCAAAGAGCGATAGAGTCTGATGGAGATTCCATTGTTTACAGGCTTGCCCAGCCCCAGGGAGGTCCCAACTGCGGTCCGGGAAACTTAGTTGCTTACACGGCCGGTTATTCTGTCTCTGACCCTATCAGAACTATTAATGGCTTTAACCTGAACCCCAATAACGGAACTTTTACCTTTAATGCTGCTTTTCCCGAAGTATGTGTGATAAAAGTAGTGGTTGATGAATACCGGTTCAGTACCAGTATTCTTCAGTGGGTGCTGGTGGGAAATACCACTCGGGATCTGCAATGTATTATTACCGGTTTATGTAATTCGAATGCGGTAAAAGGTCCTGCCCTAGATACTGATGTCGGCACAGGTATAACAGTTGACGATTTTCCTTCCGACAGCCTGTATCAAAATTACGACCTGCCTCCTCTGGGGAATGATTTCAATGTGGTTAACGGTGATACCATATTTGATATTCCAATAATCGATTACAATTGTTACGATTCCAGCATTACCATCTTTTTTAATGATGATGATGTTCTTTGTAGCAGTGTATCACCCGATGGTACGGATTTCCGGGTTATCGGGCCCGACAGTATCGTAAGGCCGGTGGTTAATGTCGAATACAGTTGTACCCCTGATGGACTTACTGATGAATTTACCCTGAAGTTATTAAGGCCTTTGGATATCAACGGTGATTATGTGATGTACGTCAGAAGAGGGCATGACGGCAATACCCTGCTCAATTCATGTTCCTATGAGATGCCAAACAATTTTGCCATGATCATCCGGGTAAACAATTGCCCTATTTTGGATTATGACCTGAAGAATGTTACGGTGATCAATGACAACTCTATTAAAGTTCAATGGGAAGCTGATAGTAATTCTTTCAATCCTGCTTTCTTTAACCTGTGGCGTATCTTCAGGGCCAATAACGACAATAATTTTTATCCCCTAACCACCATTTTTGATGTTAATACCCGGGAGTTCATCGATACCATTAATATTGATGCTTTCCAGGTAGACAACCAGGTGTATCAGTATTCTCTCCAGGTGGTC
>JANQHO010000063.1 GCA_028277105.1 Owenweeksia sp.
GAAACCAGACAACAATCTACCACTATGCCTATGGGTACTTATACCACCACGGTTAACTCAAGCTATAAATATCAAATCAACAATGCCATTGCATATTGCAAAATTACATTTACTCTCTACGATAAAAATGACCGATTCATTACAGGAGGCAGTTATTATTCTTCTCATAACTTACCTGACTTTCCTGCTATGGAAATTTATGTAAGCAATCCTGTAATTTCGGTACATGCCAGCGTTGTAGAAGGCCTGAGTGAAGCTTTTCGCGATAATTTCAAAGCTATTTTGAATGATTTGAATGAGGTTGATATTAATTCTCCTATGGAACTACAAAGAGATCAGCTGCAAGAACTCATTGATCGATAACTTCTAAAAACCTACTCATGAAAACCGCATTCATCACCGGAGCTACCTCCGGAATCGGCTACGCCACTGCTAAATTACTGGGCACCAACGGCTATCGTATCATAGCCGCAGGCCGCAGGGCCGAAAGACTGAACCAATTAAAAAGTGAGTTGCAATCCCATACAGAAGTATATTCCATGCAGTTTGATGTACGCGACAAAGCTTCGGTTTTCAATGCGGTGAATTTTTTACCAGACGACTGGAAAAACATTGACCTGCTCATTAACAATGCCGGCAATGCCCACGGCCTGGCATCTATCCAAAACGGTGACCTGGACGATTGGGAAGTCATGCTGGATATCAATGTTAAAGGCTTGCTCTACGTAAGCAAAGCGGTATTACCCCATATGATCGCCCGTAAAAGCGGACATATCATTAATATCGGTTCCATAGCCGGGCGGGAAGTTTACCCCCAGGGCAATGTGTACTGTGCTTCCAAACATGCGGTGGATGCCCTGAACAGTGCTATGCGTATGGATCTGTTGGAACACAATATCAAGGTTTCGCAAATAGCGCCCGGCCTGGTGGAAACCGAATTTTCCCTGGTGCGCTTTAAAGGCGATGCCGAAAAATCCCAAAAGGTTTACGAAGGTTTTGATGCCCTGCAAGCAGAGGATATAGCTGAGCTCATTTTATTCATCGCTACCCGGCCTGCTCATGTCAACTTAGCCGATGCCTTGATTTTACCTACAGCTCAGGCGGCTAGCAAAATGGTGAGGAAGGAATCATAGATTTTATTTTCCCGAACCCGTATCACTCTCATTTGTTTTTCGCTTGTTGGATAATCTTTTGGCGTCTTTCAAGCCTTTGTTTATGATCCACTCCAACTGCCCGTTAACACTGCGGAATTCATCATCGGCCCATTTTTCTATCTGTTTGAAGGTCTCAGGGTCAATTCTAAGAACAAATGATTTTTTTTTACTCACAAACTAAGAGTTTAGGGTACCGGCATTTACCACTGGCATAGCCTCTTTATCACCACACAGCACCACCATTAAATTGCTCACCATAGAAGCCTTTTTATCATCATCAAAATCAATAATATCATCTTCAGACAATTTTTTCAAGGCATCTTCTACCATACCAACCGCGCCTTCCACTATCTTTTTACGTGCAGCAACTATAGCAACAGCCTGTTGTCTTTTCAACATTGAACTGGCAATTTCCGGAGCATAGGCCAAATAACCTATTCGAGCCTCCATTACCTTTATCCCAGCTATAGCCAGGCGTTCTGTAATTTCATTTTCCAAAGCTTCATTTACCTCATCCATTCCCGATCTCAAGGTCAATTCCGCTTTAGTGTCTTCAAAGTTATCATAAGGATAAGAGCCTGCCAGCTTCCTTACAGCTGCGTCTGTTTGTACTCTTACAAATTCTTCATAATTGTCTACATCAAAAGCGGATTTGTAGGTATCCTTTACCTGCCATACTAAGATTACATTGATCAAAATGGGATTGCCGATCTTATCGTTCACTTTAACCCGCTCACTGTCAAAATTCCTGGCCCGCAACGAAATCTTTTGCCTGCTGTAGAAAGGATTGGTCCAAAAGAAGCCATTGTCTCGTACTGTTCCCTTATAAGCTCCAAACAAAACCATTACGGCAGAGCTGTTGGGATTAACAATAAAAAAGCCTCTCACTATTAAAATTATCACTGGTAAAATAAGAAGGTAAGACGGGTTTTCTGTTAACACCAGGCTGCTGATCATGTAGGTAAACACAATTATTAATACTACTAACATCAGGTAACCATTGGCTGCTTTGATCTGCTTTTCATTTTTCATTATAATATCATTTTGATATCACAATAATACTGATAAATCCAGAAATAAAAAAACTTATCCCTTGATTAAGAGCTTAGTCTGGTAAAAACAATAAGCTATACCGGCTATTACCCGATGAGAGCACAACGAAGTTGATTAGTTGAATTTGTACTCTAAAAACCTCTGTGTATCGTAATTATTAAACTCAGGCTCATCTCAATTTAGCGGACTCCTTGATTTCACCTACCACTCAGGCAGCCAGTAAAATGGTGAGGAAGGAACTATAGCGTTTAACCTAACATATTGTCACAAAATCAGGTATACCCAAAATATTGTACAAATCAGGATTTCATCTAATTTATGCCGTATATTAGGCCTAAAACAATAGGTTATCGGCTATTGCCCGTATAACCCGTAGTTCAGAGCAACTTGCCTTGCGGCAAGGTATTGTTGCTCCTTCCGAAACTAGTTCGGGATCCCACTCCAATACCAAGTTGCTCTGAACGAAGCGCTAAACCGAAAAACCCTCTGTTTGCCCTAGGCTGTGCAACTTCGTTGCTAGCAGCTCCGAACAACTGCTAAACCTAATGATACCAAAGCTTTTCGGTACTGACCTTGCGGGTTTTACTTTTGCCGAAACAAAAAACTACGTAATTTTATTTCGCAAAATTACCCTCAGGACAGCACTACGTTTAGCGCTTCGTTAGCAAAAATATAATGAGACTAATATTTCTATTACTTATAATATTAATGAAGACCAGTATAGTACTTGGTTGCTGCAGTGCTGGTCAATACAAAATCTATCCCTTAGGTTACCAAGACGATAAATTAATCGTTGCAGAATTTCAAATGTCTAGAAATTGCATGAATGGCGATGGAGCAGGTGAAAAAAACGAATTTCATTGGAAAATAGCTGTTAACCTATCCTATATTAATGCTGATACTACTGTAATCATTGAAAATATTGACTCTCTAACTTTCAAAGAATGTACTTGTGACTTTCGGAGCTTAAATGAAAAGAGCGAAATTGTAGCCAAATTATTCCCAGCTTACAATGAAGCTTTGAAAACGGCTAGGAGTTTAGAGGGATTTAAAGAGGTTATCCCAGAGACTTATCATTCAATAACAAAAGAAGATACTCTTACCGACTATCAATTTATTGACTCCGACACTACCTCAGAATTTTATTATAAAGGACAGTTAAAACAATTGAATCCTGTTAACTGGGCGGCTTGTGGATTCTTAAATAACGTTCAAGAAATACGGAAATATCGATTTGAAGAAAAACAGATAATTATTGTAAATCTGAGTTGTTCTTCTATTACATCTTTACCTGAAGAAAAATTAACTAACAATAGACAAAATTTCAAATTACTCAAAACAGCGTTGATCTACACACCGACTCAATGGCATGGTTTAAGTATGGATTATATTTTAGAATATTGAAAACTTTTGCTAACAACGTGTAAAAATGCATTGAAACGCATTTTACACAAATCGTTCAGAGCAACTTGCCTTACGGCAAGGTATTGTTGCTCCTTCCGAAACTAGTTCGGAATCCCACTCCAATACCAAGTTGCTCTGAACGAAGCGCTACAGCGGAAAATCTGTGTTTCCTCATTTTTGACAACGACCAAGGATACTAAATTCGCTTTTGCTTACTGCTTTCTAAAAACCTAAGATTTTCCTCCACCAATAGGATAACATTTGACAACAATGGTTAATGCGAATTTCTAAAGGCTCCCGGTTTCGATAAATCGAACGTTACTTCGTACTTTCATCTCCCGAAACTCGCCTTAACCTTGGCCGTTGTAGCCAATTAAAAAAAAGAAAGAGATGCAAGCACTCAGCCTAAAATTGACAAAGAAAATTCTGCTCGCTTTATTCGGGCTTTTCCTATTAATTCCAGAATCCTTAGTAGCGCAGATATCGGAAGCCGATAGCATAGCAATGTCAAAAGTAATCACTGATTTTAAAGAATCAATTACACAGAAAGACAGCATCCGCTTCGATAGCCTGTTTTTTAGTGAGTCTGTGAGTTTTACTGGAATTATGTCAAAAAAAACAGAATGGTCTATAAAAAAGGACTATCCAGACTTTCAAGGAATTGCCGTCTCTAACCATAAAAACTTCATAAATGATATCTGTAAAACACCTAAAAAACAGGAAGAAAGGTTTTACAATATTATACTAGTCTCTGATGCGGTTATAGGAGCTATTTCGTTTGACTATGCGTTTTACTCGGATGGAAAAATGTTTCAATGGGGTAAGGAAAAATGGAATCTTGCAAAAGATGGAGAAAATTGGTTAATTACTGACGTTGTGTTTTCTATACATTTTCCAGATATTGAACCATTCCCATTTGAATAAATTAAAAAACTGGCTACAACAACACCTATACGCAATGCCCTACGGGACACTACGCATAGCCAAACCGTTAGCTGCAATTAGATGAGCATGAAATTTATTCGAGACTTATTCAAGAATGAACCTCCTAAGAGGGTAAGAATTACCAAGGGAAACATTGGTAGTTGGCCGTCATTCGCCAAACTATTGGAAGATGGGAAAATTAAGTTTGACAGAAATGGGCGTCTTAGATATAATCATGGCGCACCAGTAGGAGACTTAATATTAACAAGAATAAATAAGGACGGAACACCTAAATACAAAGAGTCAGCTGAAGAATGGTTTGACCCTGATGGAGAAATGGCACGAAATTTCAGTTGGCCATAAAAAAGAGGACTGCTAACACACAGCCCTCCCTGAATTTTAAGATTTTTGCCTTATTCGCTCAAAGCCTTCCCACAAGATTTTCAAATCAAAAAGAGCGGACTTTTCTTCTTCGTTAAAAGACACATCTGAATGATAGAGTGCTAAATCGTGAATCAGTTTCAAAGATTCAGATAACTGTTCCAAACCATGGAATTTCAGATAATCCAGAAATTCTAATTGAGATTTTGATACGTGTCGGGTATCAACCGCAGTATTTGCCGAACAACCGTTCAGGCAGACACCTTGACCATTCTGTGTTGACATTAGAATTGAAATTATGATGAATAAAAAGAGGGAAGGTCACCGTCAACACATTCCAAGCAATGCTTAGATTGGTCTCGGGACTTGCACCCGTATGCCTTCCCAGGATCTTCTGTTTAAACCGTTTTTGATTTTTCTGCATTGCGAAAATTAAAATGTGTTGACAATGCAAATATACGATTAATGACGAAATGCAGGAAGAAAAGCCGATAACAAAAGCTATACGTAATGCGGGGTTCGGTGGTACTGGAAAGGCAAGTGTTTCATAGCCCGCCAAAGCTCTGCTTTGCCTTTCTTTCAGTAAATTTAAAGCCAAAGACACAGCTTTGGCTACCGTCCGTGCGGCTGGACAGGACAATGCCCTGCCCCTCCCGCACTACGCATAGCTAAACCGTTGCGCTTCATACTGAAAAACTAAGTGAAAAAATGAAACCGAAAGAATTAATTGAAAAATGAGTAGAAACCTTTAACGAGGGAAACGCTGAAAAGATTTCGGAATTTTATCATGATGACGCGATTAATCATCAAGTGACCAATCAACCCGTTGTTGGAAAAACTGCAATCCGAGAAATGTTTGAGCGTGAATTTAATCAAGCGGGTATGACTTGCATAATTGAGAATACTTTTGAGGACAACGATTGGGGAATTTTGGAATGGAAAGACCCATTAGGGCTGCGTGGTTGTGGATTTTTTCAAATTGAGAACGGAAAAATTAAATTTCAAAGAGGATATTGGGATAAACTATCTTTTTTAAGACAGCATAAATTACCAATCCCAACTGAATAAAAAGTACGAAAGCACAATAACGTATAACCGCAATTACGGCTGAATTATCCAATGAAAATTCTATCCGAATTGCAAATTGATGGATTTAACAGATAACATTAACCAGAAAACGTAACTGACGGTTATACCATACCCTACGGCTGCTAATTCGCTATATTTAACCCAAAGCTGCTGCTGGAATTTTAGCAAAACACCGTCAGCCGTTATCCAGCATTTTCAAGATGAACCCAGACATCAAAGCCTTTAACGAAAGTCAAACTACTGGTGAGATAGAAATATGTCATCAATTGGCCTCCATAATCAATAAACTATTGCCCGAAGCCGAAAACAAAATCTGGCACCGTCATCCTGTTTGGTTTTTAGAAGGTAACCCCATTGTTGGCTACAGCAAGCTAAGAGCTGGAATTCGTTTGATGTTTTGGAGTGGAGCCAGCTTTGATGAAGAAAATTTGAAAGCGGGTACCGGAAAATTCAAAGATGCTTCTATGCTTTATACAGCTGCAGATCAGATCAATTATGCAGACCTGGAACGATGGATCTCAAAGTCGAGAGAAATACAATGGGATTATAAGAACATCTACAAACGAAAAGGTGAACTTGTACGGTTGAAATAGAAAACGAAAGCAAAAGCAGGTCTGGCAGGCTATTTTAGGTAATTTTAAAAATATTCGGAATCCAATTAGACCACATCTATAAGTGACTCAAAGTTCTTTGATAATCAACGTTTTAATCACCTATGGTGCCTTACAGGCCTTTTTCATTGCTTTTATACTGTTCCGTTCCAAACCTAAAACCCTTTTTAAATACGCCTTTGCGTCTCTTTTGATCATAGAGGGCATTACTCTTTTGGAAAGGCTTTTGGTAGAAACAGAATTGATTCATTCCCTTCCTCACCTCTTAGGTATCAGCTACCCCATCAGCTTCTTAAAACCTCCTTTAATGCTGTTGATGGCCTTTGCCATTACTGATAAGCATTTTGAAATACAGAGGAAAATGTATGGGCATTTGATCCCTTTTGGGTTGATGTTGCTGTTGAACCTGCCCTTTTATTTTATGAGCGGAACGGAAAAACTGGATTGGGTCAGGGTTTTTATGGAAAGAATTCCTTCCTACCAGAGTTTTGATTTTTATTTCAGCCTCAGTTTTTTTGTCTATATCGGCATCTACATTTTTTGGTCCCTTAAAAAACTAAATCAATTCCGATTACAAGTCACCAACAATGTATTGGTCAATTGGTATCGCATTATTCTCATAGCCTATTCCGTATTCCTGCTTTTGCACCTGCTTTATTTCATAACCCAACCTATTGGCAAGTTTAACTTTGCCTTGATCAACCAGCTCAGTATGCTGGCCATGAGCTTTATTATACAGGGAATTGCCTTCAAGTTAATGGACCGGTCATCCCTTTTTAAAGTCAAAACTCCCAATCTGGGTGAACTGGAAAAACGAACAGAACACGAAAAGTTGATCGTCAGAAAATTCGAGGTCGACAAAATTCACCTGAATGATGAACTGAGCCTTCAGGAGTTTTCGGATTCCGTATCACTACCACCACCTTACGTCTCTGAGCTTATTAATCAGAAGTTCAATTGTTCATTTAAAAAGCTGGTGAGCCGCTACAGGATAAAGGAAGCCAAGCAAATAATAGAAGAGTCCGCTGAAAAGAAAGTCAAGCTGATTGACATTGCTTTCCAATCCGGTTTTAATAACAAGGTTTCCTTCTACCGGGCTTTTAAGGATCTTGAAAATATATCCCCTTCAGAATATCTGGAAAAAGTCAAAAAAGAAGGTTACAGATCCATTCTGTAACCATTTACCTAATTTCATTCCTGAATTTCGTCCCCAACAATCAATAAATCGCAAATATGAAATACGCAGGCTCCATTGAAATTGACAAACCAGTGGAAATCGTTACCAAACTCTTTGCTGATCCTAAAAGTCTAAAGGAATATCAGGATGGGTTTGTTAAAAAAGAACTGGTCAGCGGAGAAGAGGGAAAAGTTGGTACTATTTCCAAAATGTATTATCAATATGGAAACCGGGATATGGAACTGACGGAAACCATCACTTCAAACCAGCTTCCCCACTCCTTTGAAGCCGCTTATCACCACAAGCACATGGACAACACCATGAAGTGCACCTTTATACCGCTTGGCGATAGTAAGACACAATATAAATATGAGTTTGAGTATACCCGTATCAACTGGTTTATGCCCAAGCTGATGGCCATTCTATTCCCCGGTATGTATAGAAAACAGGGAGAAAAGTGGATGAGGCAGTTTAAAGAATTCGTTGAAAAACAATAGTTATGTGGAAAGAAAGACTTGAAATTTACGATGAACTGGTTTCCAGATGCCCAAGATTTGAAAGAAAAGGCAAAACGGTACCCTATACATCAGCCAATGGATATATGTTTTCCATACTGAACAAAGAAGGCGAACTGGGTATTCGATTTTCTAAAGAGATTCAGCAAAAGTATATGAAAGAATGGGATACCACAGTATTCAAATCGCATAATGCTATCATGCAGGGTTATGTTCTCATACCGGACAATATGCTTCAGGATCTGGATAAGCTGGCGGTATACCTGGACGAAAGCTATGATTACGTCATGACACTGGAACCGAAATAAAAACTACAGCCAGGCGTAGCTTAACAGTATAAAAACATAGTTTAGCTAAACTGTTATAAGCTATAATCATGATGCCTGAACTTAAAATACCGGATGCCCCCAATTCCATACAAAAAGGAGTACCTCTAAAAATGGTACTCGATCAGGCTGCAGTTGATCAGCTGGCCGAGAACCTGCAAATCATACATCCGCCTTTCCCCAAAACCGACTTTATTCAGGATGCTATGGAAGGTATAGAGCCCCTCAGCATTACCCAAAGAGCTGAACACATAGCCGGGGCCATGCGAAAATATTTGCCGGCAAACTATTCGGAAGCTGTTACCATTATTTTGAAATCGCTTACTCCTCCCCTGGAAAAAACGGAAGACAACGGGCTGGCTCCCATGTTTTATATGCCCCATTGTCAATATGTTGCCAAATACGGAGTAGACAAAGAGTACAATAATGGGCAAGACCCTTTTGAGCTTTCCATGCAGGTTCAATATGAGTTAACCCAGCGCTTTACCTGTGAATTTTCTATCCGTCCGTTTATCATCGATCATGAAGAACGAACCATACAGGTTTTCTACCAATGGATGATGGATGATAATCCCCACGTCAGAAGATTATGCTCGGAAGGAACCCGCCCCAGATTACCCTGGGCTGTGAAATTACCTGCCTTTATCAAGAACCCTGCTCCTTCTATCCCCATACTCGAACAGTTGAAAAACGATCCCGATCTTTATGTAAGAAGAAGTGTGGCTAATCATGTAGGGGATATAGCCAAGGATCATCTGGAACTGGCTTTAGACCTGTGTGAAAAATGGCTCAAAGGAGCCTCTAAGGAATTGAAATGGGTTATACGCCACGCGCTAAGACATCCGGCCAAAAAAGAAATGGCCAAAGCCCTTGAAATTCGAGAAGCGGCAAAATGAGGCAAATTCCATTAACACTGTTGCTTACGTTGAATTATTTTGTCACTTCAGCACAAGTAGATTCGTTGAGGTTCCCAACAATTCTTGATGAGGAATATGCCGTTTATCAATATGACTCGATCCTTCTTATGAACATCCTGACTTATCAGTACTCTGACTTTTGGGATATGGACAATGACGGGCTGAAGGACAGCGTAGAATTTATAAGTAATGGTGGAGCACATGCGTATTACCATTTGAGGATTTGGCTGTCATCAAAAAGTAAATGGACGGAATTTCCGACATTTTATATTGACTTTCCTCATCCGCACGAGATAGAAAGCTTAGACGAGTTAAATGGATCATATCCTCAATTTGTTGTACGTGATTTTGACAATGATGAAGTTGACGAATTATACTTAAACCTTGACAACCCATTTGCTTCTATTCCGCAAGATTTGATTGAACAAGGAGTGACTTCAAAACAGATTTTAATTGACTACAACAATAGGGAACTAATTGTATTGAATTTTAAAAAACAATAAACACAGCGTACAACAATGGCTGTAAAATATAGGGCTGGCGTGGTTTACAGAAAACTTAATCACGTTTCAACGATTGGATAGGCTCGTAGGTTTCTAATCCTTACAACCTCATAACCAAATCGTTACCTTTCACAAAACTTCAAATAAAATTGGCCAGCGGATTTATTATTATTCAAAGGCGGGAGGTGTTTTGCCAGAAGGTGGACGGACTACGATGAAATTACCTGTTTCCTTTCATCTTTTCAAAAAGTACATTCACACATCAATAAATGGCATCTATACAATTTAAGATAGTGAAATAGCTATCCTTATTAGGTTTACCAGTAAAAGCAATCATTTTAAAAAAATCAATTACGGAAAAGTCCATATTCTCCAGGAATTGCATTCGGAAATTATTGCTAATTGTTAATCTTTAACCTACCACACCCAAACCATGATGAGAACAATCCGATCAGGTATTCTTATTTGCCTTTTATCGCTGCTAGTTAGCTGTGCCTACAGATACCAAAGAATAAACCCTGAAAGTTTAAACTATATATCTAAAAGCAAGGATTCAGGTATTGATATGGAATATAAATATGCCTATCTCCATAAAAAGTATGGCAAAAAACTAAATAAAAAAGGCATTAAGATTTTAGCAGTTAAAGTAACTAATAACACTGACAAAGAACTCTCTTTTGGCTCAGATATAAAACTGGTGTATGAAAGTGGTAATGATGTAAATCTCCGGTATGGGAGAGCCCGGTTAAAAGCTGATGCTTCGTTTGAGTTGACGGAATCCGCAAGACGATCTTCACAAAAACTAATTGAGAGACTTATTTTAGATAAGCTACTGTAACAGCATTCATCAGGCAAGTTTAATTGGAAAGGGATAGGTAGATCATCAATTATAAAGCAACACTCATGAAAAATATCACTGCTCTGTTTTTAAAGTTAAATCCGGGAGTACTATTTCTTTTTATAATAATGAGTAGCTTCAATTGGTATAGCAGTTCTTTACCTGTACCTGTAGTATTAATCAGTGTAATTAACTTCATTGGACAAATGGGGCTATTAATATGGTTATATTCAATCTGCGAGAAAAGTGCTGAGGTTCTAAAAGAAAATAACATAGATTTCAATACTATAAGAACCTACAAGTACGCTCTTACGGTAATTTTGATTGCAGATTTATTATTCCTGATACTGATTAATATGGATCCTTTGACCTTGTCTACTCAAAGCGATATAGAACGAGGAGAAGCATTCACCTACAAGAGAATTTTTCTTATTATCGGTCTGGCTATGAGTATTGGGATACTTTTTACCTATCGAAATACTCTAAAACTACTTTCAAGTGCTGAACATGGACAGGAACAGTCTTTCTCGGGTTATTACAAATCATTCTTACTACTGCTTTTCCTTCCGTGGATCGCAGTATGGTTCATTCAGCTGAGAGTAAGAAAGATTTAAAAAAACAGACTACCGCGCAAAACGAAGTTCAGTGCAGCTAATCTCTCGCGTGGTTCCCTTTCAAAGAAACTACTCACCAACTGTTTTTCTGCTTAGTTTTGATGTTTAACAAGTATGAATATCCGGGAGCAATACCAGTCAGACATAGAATTTATCCTGTCTAAAGAAAACCACCTTGACGGAGAATACTGGACTACCGATGACTATAGAATAGGAAAAGGCTCTCCCTTTTCGGCACGTGACATAGCTATTATACTCACAGAGCTGGGTTTTACCAGGGAAGACCCTGCAATTAAGGGTATTGCTTCAAAAGTATTCAGCACCTTAAGACCTGACGGGCGCTTCAAGATCTCACCATCCGGCACCCTGTTTCCCTGTCATACCATTACCGCTCTCCGGGTTTTATGTTATATGGGTTATTCTCAGGATGAGCGCTTGAAAACCACTTTTGCGCATTTATTTGAAATTCAGCACGATGATGGCGGCTGGAGATGTAATAAAACCAAAATGAGTAAAGGTCCCGATACAGATCTCTCAAACCCGGGCGTTACTTTAGAAGCGCTGGACGCCTTCAGGTTTACCCCTTACCTCAACACCGATGAACGGTTGGACCAAGCGGTGGATTCCCTGCTCCGGCATTGGGAAGTAAAAAGACCATTAGGACCCTGTCATTTCGGGATCGGTACCTTATTCATGCAAACAGAATATCCGTTTTTGAGATACAACCTGTTTTATTACTGTCACACTTTATCATTTTACAACAGCGCTAAGCAAGACAACAGGTTTAAAGAGGCCGTTAAAGCTCTGGATGGGAAAACAAGCAACGGTATGTTAATAGTAGAAAATCCTCATCGGAGGTTAGCCAAAATGAATTTTTGCAAAAAAGGTGAACCCAGTGATTTGGCCACCATCCGGTATAAGGATCTAAAGGATAGAATTGTATTGAAAACGTAGAAAAGGCAATGTCTAATCAGCTAATAAAAACAAAATCAGGGGTAATTGAATACAGCTCTTACGGAACCGGGCAAGCCGTTCTATTCATTCATGGCGGTCATTCAAATTCCCGTGAAAAGCTCTCTCACAAGGGATTCGAACTGAAAAAATACCGGCTCATAACCCCTTCCCGACCTGGTTATGGACAGACCCCCTTGAATAATCATCGTACCCCGCGGGAAACTGCCGCCCTTTTTGTTGGCCTACTGGACGAACTGAATATCGAGCAGGTGATCGTTTACGGCATATCTGCCGGAGGCTTGACGGCTATTGAGCTGGCAGCCAGTTACCCCGCTAGGGTTCACAAACTCATTTTGGCTTCTGCCGTCTCAAAAAGATGGCTCCACAAAGAGGATAAAACCTATAAAATTGCCCAGGTCATGTTTGCTCCCGGGTTTCAACAGTTCACCTGGGGGATGGTACGGCTTTTTTCAACTCTATTGCCCAGGCTGATCGCTAAGAGCTTTTTGCCTCAATTTTCTAAAAAGACCGATCCAGACGTACAAAACTCTGACATAAAAGAACTGAACCAGGCTCTGAGAAAATACAGTTCGGGAAAAGGTTTTGTCAATGATCTGGAGCAAACAGTTGACGACAAAACCTTAAAAAAAATTGAATGCCCTACCCTGGTGATTCACAGTGAATACGACAACAGCGTTCCTTTTGAACATGCAGTTCATTCCAGTAAAAGCATAAAAGGCTCAGTTCTCGAAAGCCTTAAAAACGAATGGGGCCATCTGTTTTGGATAGGAAAAGATTCCAACGAATCGATTAAAAGAACCTTGAGTTTTATTGAAAAATGAGATAATTACTGAAGTTAATAAGGATTTGTTCGGTCATGGCTCCCCCTTGCTACATTTGTCCTGCTATGCCCGTAAATCACCTGACTAAAAGTATCATCATAATAGCCAACTGCTTTATGGCCTTTTCCTGTAGCCCCATGCAGAATTTCAACCAGCCCGAAAACACAGATCATAAAGGAGGACAATACCTCAAAATGAAGGATGACACTTCCTTATTTGTTTACGACTATCTGCTCCGAGAAGATTACCGTTCTACCCTGTTTATTATCTCGGGAATCACCGGTATCAATCATCACAGGGAAAAAGATATTATCGAAGCTTTGTCCGGAGGGAAAAACAGGATTGTAATTATCCATCCCCGGGGAACAGGCTATTCCGAAGGCAAGAGAGGGGATATTGATGATTTCGAGCTGTTCTTAAACGACTACCGGGAAATTATCAGTAGGGACAGGGATTATCAATCAAAGAAACAGCCCGTATTTTTGTTCGGTCACAGTATGTCAACCGCAGTACTTTTAGCGGTAGCCGACAGCCTGAGCAATATCAGCGGAGCCATACTGGTCAATCCGCCTTATATTCAAAAAAAGGTAAAAGGAATGTCCCCCAATCTGGGTCAATATTTAAAGTATGCCGCCTATATGCTTTTTGCACCCCACCGGCCGGTGGTAAACATGGCGGGTGATCCTCCCAAAATGGAAAATGAGGAAGACCGGAAGGAAGCCCTTCAACGTAGCAACGACTCTTTACTGGTTAAATATTTCAGTATGTATTATATGAAGGAGTCCGGGAAACTCTTGAAATCAATTCCTTCCTTCGCGGAGCGGGCTGACTATCCCTTACTTCTCATTTACGGATTAAAAGACGATCTGGTGGATCAAAAAGGTTGTGACATCATTTTTGAAAGTTGGAAACATCCCGATAAAAAGTATCTTTTGATAGAAAAGGGCTCTCACGGTAAGTCAACCGTTATGGAAGCAAAAGGCCAAATAAATAAGTGGGTCAACGATCAAACTGCTCCCAGCTCAAATTAATACTGAAGTGAATTGGGTTGAATTAAAATACGCACAAACCTATAAAGAGCTGAATTTTGAACGTCTGGGGCTTTTTCGACTGATCCGGCAGGAGTTTGGTGATCTGAAAATCCTTTACCCGGGTTCTTCCATTCATATAACACCATCCTTTTACTTTAGTGATGTTCTTTATCTCGATCGATCAGAAACCTCCCGGAAGTTTTTTGACGATATGGAATCAGTCAGCGAAATCGTCCAGCGAGAAAAGCATTATAAAAAACCTGCCTGTATACGCTTCATAGCTCAAGACTTTAATGAAGAACCCTTGAAGATCAATGATCAATTTGAGCTGTTGATCTCGCTATTTGCCGGAGATCTGATCGAAAAATTCCTACCTTACCTCAACAAGGAAGCTTACATTTTAACTGCCGATACCTTTTCCAACCTGGATTATATGGACAATAATGGGTATCCTTTGGAAAAGATGATCTCCAACAGAAATGGAGAAGAATACAGCTTTACTAATAGGCCGCAAAGCAAAGGAAAACCCAGGTTAACCGGCAGTAAAAATAAATTATCGTTCAAGGATGATCAAACTTACTACTTGTTCAAAATAAAAACCCACTTAGATAATGGCTAAGCCCATCGACCTAAAAATTTTATGGTATCAGATAAGCTCTCGTTATACCAGTAATAACACACTTATTGCCGAATTATGGACTGAGATTGAAGGCTGCTATTCTGTGGAAACGCGATATTATCACAACCTGGATCACATAGCGTATATGGTGAGCAAAGCAATGGAATATAAAAAACAGTTGGCCGACCAGGATACCCTTATGTTTTCTATCTTCTATCACGATATAGTATACGATCCCCAACGAGGGGACAATGAGGAAAGAAGTGCCGAAATAGCCCGGCAACGCCTGACAAGTCTGGAAGTACCCCAAGAAAAGATTGCCCGTTGTACCCAACAGATACTGGCCACCTATGACCATCTAAACTATAACGACAACGACACTGAATACCTGTTGGATTTTGACCTGGCCTATCTGGGTGAAAGCCGACAAAACTACCGGGATTACTGTAGTAAGATCAGGAAAGAGTATTATGTTTACCGGGATGCTATTTATCAAACAAAAAGGGCAAAGGCCCTGCAAAATTTTCTGGACAGGGATTATATTTTCCATACAGATGAGTTCCGCCACCAGTATGAAAAACAGGCCAGGGAAAATTTAAGCCTGGAATTACGGGGAAAATCATTATAACTAAACGGCAAATTAGCTTGCTTTATATGCTTTTTGCCGTATTTTGGTTAAAGTATAAACTATTGGGATCCCTGGAATGGGTCATGTGAAAAATAACGGGCTAAAAGTGAAAAAAAGTCAGGACAATTGGGCTTTACTCTACAAAATTGCCGGTGTTAGCGCCATCTTTTCAGTTTCCATCATCCCCGCCCAAATAATTCTATTTATTACCAATCCTCCGCCCGAAATCGCCTCCGAATTTATAGCCCTTTTCCAGGAAAATAGTTTACTGGGGCTTATGTCTATGGATTTCTTATACCTTATCAATAATATCATAGGCCTGGTACTTTTTCCCGCCCTTTGTCTTTCCCTATGGGACACCAATAAATCACTGATCATAATAGCCCTTATGTTAGGCGTGTTTGGATCTTCTTCCTTTTTTGTTTCCAATACCTCTCTGAATTACCTCTATCTGGTACAACAGTATAGCGAGTCGGTAACAGAGGCAGAAAGATCGGTCTATATCACTGCAGGAGAAGCCATGCTGGCTTTATACAAAGGCACACCTTATCACATGCACTATATTTTGGGAACTATCTCTTTGCTGATCCTTTCTTTCTTGATGCTCCAGAGTGATCACTATAAAAGAAGTACCGGAATAATAGGCCTGGCAACCAATGTGATCGCTTGTGGTTTGTACATTCCCGAAGTGGGTGCCTACATTTCAGCATTCTCGGCCATCGGTTACATAATTTGGTTTAGCCTCATCGCCAGACGTTTCTTTATTTTGTCTCGACTTGAATTATACCCCGAGAATAATAGCTTAGATTAAAACGATAAATACTGTAAACTATGATCAGAGGAGTCCACACTATGTTCTACAGTTCCCAGGCAGAGGAATTGCGAAAATTCTTAAAAGATAATTTCGGGTTTAAAGCCGCTGACGTGGGAGACGGTTGGCTGATCTTTGACCTGCCGGAATCCGACATGGGCGTTCACCCGTCTGATGAAGGTGAAGCCCCTTCAGGCACCCACGCCATCTCTTTTTATTGCGACAATATCGAAGAAACAGTAGCCGAGTTGAAATCTAAAGGAGTAGAGTTCAAGGGAGGAATAGAAGATCGCGGGTATGGGCTGGTGACCCATTTTAAGGTACCAGGGGATTTTTACCTGCAACTATACCAGCCCAAGTATACTAAAGAATTTGATTAGTCTCTATATCAAGGGTTTACCCTGTATAGGTAATAATCTGTGTTTTGGTATTCCAGCTCTAGACCAGGTTCTGTATATAATTTACGACTTACAACATAATCGATCTTATACTTCCCGGAATATTCCGGGAAGCAACTTATATCTTTTCTCAGGATCGAAAAAACCTGGAAACGCCTGTACCACTCCAGTAATTTATGCTTTTCTGCGGCCACAAACTTGAACACTAAAAAATTCTCGCGCTCTGCCTTACGCCCGAATGAACTGAAAAGATCGCTGTTGTACGGCACGCCTGTAATAATAAAAACAGCCTTCTTGTCGGTATTCTTTTTAATGTATAAGGCCATTTCATCAAAAGCCAGGTCAACCGGTAAGGCGATATTCCTCCTCATATTATTAATTCCCTGTACCACCGCTAATACTATCAACAAGCTTAATACCGCAATTTGTAAGCTTCTAGGAATACCCCAACTAACTGCATATTTTTTGCCATGACTGTAAAGTAGGTTAAATAGTATAAAGGTAGCCAGACTGTTCGTCCTGAACGGGTAATATTTTAGCAAAAGCCCACCGGATGAGTCCAGCAGATAGCGGTCGGCCCAGGCCACCCCTACAAAAAAGAGATTAATGCCCAGCATGATCAACATCAGACTGGTTGCGGTCTTCATGTTTTTCCCTTTTTCTTTTTTTAATCGCCACCAACCAAAAGTTAAAGCCAAAATTGTAAGTACTACCCCCCAGGCGTGATATTTCAAAAAATAATCCATTCTCTTGAATATACCCAAATGATGGGGCAGCCGCTTGTAAACATAAACCTGGTCGAGGTTGATGTTGGTTTCAGGAGCTGGATTTAAAAAGTAGCCGTAAAAAAGATATACTGCAAAAGGTAAACATAGCAGGCCATAAAGCAGACCCGCTTTTATACCCTCTCTTATTTTTCCTTTAACAGACAAATAAATCAACAGGGTTATAAAAAACCACCCACCCACTAATATGTGGAAGTAAGTGGAAAGAGCCAGAAAAACGACAGCCGTAGAGTAGCGGTTATCCAAAACCTTATTCAAAGCGAAAAAAAGAAAAATATAGGCGATAGACTTGGGCTCAAAACTGTCAAACATCCACTCGAGGCCCAACAGGCTTTGCTTGCTCATCACAAAAAGCTGGAAAACGATAAATACCCCGGCATAATTCACTTTGAGCTTCCTAAACAGCATGGTCAGGGGAATACTGATAAGGGCGTAATTGATCAGCCTGGCATAAAAAGCTACAGTTTCAAAATCAGCCCATTTCAGCCATGTGCCAATAATTGTTTGAAAAACAATACGCGTTCCGGCAAATTCGGTTAAGGTAAAAGAATTGGGTATCCACTGCGGATCGATAAACTGCTTGGCCATGGCCAGGTATTGCTCCTCTCCACCCGAGAGTCTAAAACCCAGTTTATTGACACATAAAATAAGAAATATCAACAGACTACTGTTCCTTAAGTAAGGATCCTTGTACCATTGTTTACTTTTCATGTATTTGGTGTCAGCTCAAAAGGCTTACTTTACTGTTCTGCCAGTTATTAAGCCCCAAATTTACAACTAGTTGGCAAGACCCTTGAATCTTATCGACTACTAGCTTGCAAATAGAGTCTTCCATATGTTTACCTATATTATTTTCAGCAGTTCGAGCTAACTCCAAAGCCAAATATCGACTTCCTTTCTGGTAGTGTTCCATCACTGTACTCAAAGCTGCAACTAGATACTGCATCAACTTTTTGTTGAATTAATATATATTACCCCCGGTAGTTAAGTATAACTATCAACACCATATCTAATGAGGATTAACATTGCATCGCTCACTTTCTTTCTTTTTGTCTTCTGCTCTTACGCCCAGGAGAAGCCCCTGCTGGTTTTTGACCTGATTAATAAAACAATAGACTCCATCCCAGCAGCAGCCTACGACTCAATAATAGTAAGTGATAAAACTGATCATTACCTGGGAAACTTCAACAGTGATATTGAAGTGCTGCAGCAAGTACCACCTCAAAATAATGTGTATCCCAACAGTCAGTTCACTATTAAAAAACGGGCTGCTATCGATTTTGATCTGACCAGCTACCCCCTGAGAACGAGTGTAAAAATGTTTGGTGTTATCGGAGATACCCTAAACTCATTCTGTTCAGGAAGCCTGGTAAGTAAAAGACACGTACTTACGGCTGCTCATTGTGCTACAACTCGGGGCACTGGGAATCTGATCTATGATTCCCTTTACGTCTCTCCTGTATATGATAATGGCCTCCCCAACTCTCATTTTTCCGGTAGCTATGTCCGTAAAGTTTATGTTTTTAAAGATTGGGGGTTCTGGGGAACAGACCTCGCCATATTGGAGTTGGAAGAAGCTATAGGTGAAGCAACAGGTTGGTTGAGTATTGGTTTTAATAATGTAGATAGTCTGCTTACAACAGGCATTTTCCATAAATTTTCTTATCCCCTGGGAAAATATCCTTCCGGAATAGACACCTTAACGTACAACGGTAACAACTTATACCATACCTATGGTAAAGTGGATATTGTAAATGAAAATCAACTACGGATCAGTAATGCCGTTGCACATGGAGGAGAAAGCGGAAGTTCTTTAATACAGGTGGTAAACGGGCAAAACTATACAACCTACGGAGTGCTTAACTTGTATTTTCAGTCAAGTCATAGCAGAATCAACAACTGGAAGTTTTATGCTTTTAAAAATATTCTGAGCAAGGATTTGCAGCTACCCGAACAAAATAAATCGGAATTCACGGTTTACCCCAATCCTACTATGGGAATCATACGACTTAAAAACAATCGTCAAAAAATAGTAGACCTGGCTCTGTTTGATGGTTTCGGAAGAAAGGTCTTAGCCTTAAATCAATATAGACCCGATACTGAAATTGATATTTCCAATCTATCTGATGGAGCCTATTTCCTGAAAATTATCAACGGTTCCAACATAATATCAAAAAGAATTATTAAAAACAGCAGGCCATAAGTTTGATGATGCTGCATCCTTTTCTCACCAATGGGCTTTCTTACCCGGATGCGTTTGGCATTGTCCAGGCACATAAAAAGTCGCTATGATTTCATTTTCAGCCTGGAGCAACTGCTTCACAAGGTTTACACCGCGAAGCTGATACGTAGAATTACCATTGATTTTTTAACAGTATCCGGTTTTTGTATCAATCGATTTACGAAATTGGCCAGAAAAACAAGGCTGAAAAATGTCAAGTGCATATTAAAGGGCGTAATATATATAATCTGATTTCAGAATATTTCCAGATAGCATTGGGAATAGTGCTGGCCAGTATTGGTCTCAAAGCCTTTTTGTTGCCCAATGGTTTTTTGGATGGCGGAGTAACCGGCATTGCCATTTTGCTCAATACCCAAATCAACGTCAACATCTCCTACCTCCTCGTATTGCTTAGTATACCCTTTTTGATCATAGCTTATTTTACCGTATCCAAAAAGATCGTCCTCAAATCCATTATCAGTATTATCAGCCTGGCGGTATTTATCCAGTTTGAAACTTTTGATACCATTACAGACGATAAACTGTTGGTAGCCATCTTCGGGGGGCTTTTTGTCGGTATGGGTATCGGTATCAGCGTTCGCAACGGGGCGGTACTGGACGGTTCCGAAATACTGGGTATTTTTCTCAACGACCGTTTCGGGATCGAGATCGGTAAAATCATCCTGGTGTTCAACGTTATTCTTTTCAGTATCACTGCTGCCATACTTTCAGTAGAGGCAGCCCTTTATTCCATCCTCACCTTTCTGGTTACTGCCAAAGTCACCGATTTCATCATCAAAGGTTTTGAAGATTTCATCGGCCTCATGATCGTATCGCGCCACAGCGATGCTGTCCAGAAGGCCATTATTGAAAAGCTAGGGGCTGGCTTAACTGTTTACAAAGGCGGGCCTGGCTACGGCAGCCGGGGCGAAGTCCGTGATTTCAATATCATTCACACCGTTATTAACCGCATCGATATCCGCAAGATCCACCGGCTCATTGACGAAATAGACCCCGAAGCCTTTATTGTGGAATACGACATCAACAACATTAAAGGAGGGGTTTTAAGGCGTTACCTCGACCGTAGAAAGGGTAAAAAACTTTCTCCTCACATTGCTAAAACAAATTCTTCCTTTTAGCCAGTTAAACCAACGATTTCTTAAATTTATTCCTGCTAAGTCAAACTTCATCGTTTAAGATCACCATACTTAATAAAAATTAATAAAGCCTCCAATACCATGGGAAAATACTCACAACAAAATGCTTCCTCCGGGGCTGTTTACGGTCTGGGCCTCATCGGGGCTGCCATTTACTTCATCAGCCATGCCTCCGGCTTTTGGGCCGGAGTACTAGGGCTATTAAAAGCTATTGTATGGCCCGCCTTTTTGGTTTACGAAGCCATGGCCTACCTGGGAATGTAAGTAGAGTCCTTTCCGCAAAAACGGAAAGGACTTTTTTTGGGGAATACACGGAATCTTATATATTATTTTATTCCTTCACCAGCCGGAATACCGCCTCCTGCTCTCCGCTGGAAATATGCAAAAGGTAAATGCCGCTGGCCCCTTCTATGGTCAGTTCTACCGTTTCAGTTTGCTCAAAAGACCAGCTTTTCAGCTTCTGACCAGAAACATCACTGAGGCTTATTCTTACCTCCTCCTGCCGTTCTCCTACTTCTATTGTTACTGCACCTTTAGTGGGATTGGGATAAAGCACTATGTTACCACTGGTAAGAGCTTCGCCCAGGCTAACGGAATTGATAAGATAACAGGCCGAAGTATCCGTACAGCCATTTTCGGTAACGATCACAGCATAGCTGCCGTTAGTAGTAGGGATAAAACTACGGCTAACCGCTCCGTTGACGGGGGTATTATTACTGCAATCGATCCACTGGTAGATCGCTGTTTGGGCATCGGCTATCAGGTTTATTCCGTTTTGGGTAACTCCTGTATCAGCCGGATCAACCGTTAAATTGATGGTGATGATGCTGTCACAACCTTTTGCATTAAGGATAGTATCCGTATAAGTACCATTATTGATCCAAGTGTAATTACCGCTGGGAGAAATGTAGCTCTTACACACTCTGCGGTTGATCGTAGACAAAGTAGTCGAATTGACAGTAAGATTAAACGTCATAATACTATCACAGCCAACAACATTAGGAATAGTATCTGTATATATTCCTGTTAATTGCCATACATACTTACCACTGGGGGATACCAGGCTGTCACAAACCACTGGATTGAAAGTAGCCGAGCTATTATCAATGGTAAGGTTTATCGTTATAACACTGTCGCAACCTGCTGTATTGGGAACCGTATCCATATAACTACCACTGGTAAACCAGGTATATCTGCCACTGGGCGACACCAGGCTATCACATACTATCCGGTTAATACTAGATGAGTTATTATTGACTGTAAGATTAACCGTAATAATACTATCGCAACCTGCCGCATTGAGGAGTGTATCCAAATAAATTCCCGTTGCTGTCCATACATAGTTACCACTGGGGGATATCAGGCTGTCGCAAACCACAGGGTTAATAGTAACCGAACTGGTAGATTTGACCGTAAGATTGATCATAATAATACTATCGCAACCTGCTGTATTGGGAACCGTGTCTATATAACTACCACTGGTAAACCAGGTATATCTGCCACTGGGCGACACCAGGCTATCGCATACTATCGTATTGACTACAGCCGAGTTATTAGAGTTCACCGTAAGATTAACTGTAATAATACTATCGCAGCCCGCTGTATTGAGGAGTGTATCCAAATAAGTTCCTGTCGCTGTCCATACATAGTTACCGCTGGGGGATATCAGACTGTCACAAACCACAGGGTTAATAGTAACCGAGCTATTGTTGACGGTAAGGTTAACGGTAATAACGCTATCACAGCCTGATGCATTGGGTAGGGTATCTGTATAAATGCCATTAGTAGCCCAGGTATAATTGCCACTGGGAGAAATCAGGCTGTCGCATACAGAAGCATTAATAGTATCAAAGGTATTTTTAATCTTGAGATCAATGGAAATAATGCTATCGCAACCTCTGGCATTAAGGATAGTATCAGTGTATATACCGCTAGTAGTCCAGGTATAAAGGCCGCTGGGAGAGGTGTAGTGGCTACAGGCTGAGTCTGTTAGGGTGCTGGCAGTGGTATAACATTGGATAAACTTTACCAGAAAACCGTCTCTGCTATCCCCTCCGTAGGAAGCCTGGTGGCTTCCGGTGCTGGCTATCCCAGATACCGAATTTGTTTCACCTGTGATATAAATATCATAAGAGTTATCCAGCAGGCAATCATTTGGATTGTCGATTTCTGCACCTCCGTAATAGCTGCCCCATTGCCGTATTCCGTTACTATCAAATTTTACCAGCATCACATCCCCTCTCCCTGCCCTGCTGATCTGATAAGCTCCAGGTGTGGCAATAGAAGTATCTGACCATGATTCTCCTATCAGGTAAATATTCAAAGAATCGTCTACAACACAAGCATCCCCCCCTTCCAAGTATGAACCTCCATAATAGGTAGCCCATTGTCGTACTCCATTTCGGTTAAACTTCACCAAATAAGCATCGTTTTGTCCATTTAGTGAAACTTGATGGCTGCCTGAACTAGCTATGGCATTAGCCGAGAAGGTCATTCCTGTACAAAATATATTCGATGAAGAATCCACTGCACAGTCACCTAAAAAATCAGAATTAGTACCACCGTAATAAGTTGCCCACTGCCGCACCCCATCATCGCTAAACTTTGCTATAAATGCGTCTATATTACCACCACCATAATTGGGTTGATGGCTACCCGGGCTAGCGATAGAGGAAATAGATGCTGCATAACCTGCTAAATAAACCTCTGAAGAATCACCTAAAACACAAACTATTCCAACATCATCCTTACTACCCCCATAATACGTACCCCATTGCCTTACTCCGCCACTATCAAACTTTACCAAAAAAGCATCAGAATCCAATCCACTTCCACTAAGTGAACTTTGATGGCTCCCTGCGGTAGCAATGCCTGAAGTTGAAAAAGTAGAACCCGTAATATAGATATTTGAAGAACCATCCAGCACACAGGACCGACTGCTTTCACTGCGTGTTCCTCCATAATAAGTGGCCCATTGTCTACCCCCTTGTAAATTAAATTTAACTAAAAAAGCATCTTGTGTACCTCCAAAGTTACTCTGATGACTGCCCACAGTAGCAATCCCTGAATTTGAAGACGTTCCTCCTGTTACATAAATGCCAGAGGAATTATCATTATCAATAGTACAACCCAACATAGCATCATCTCCTGTACCCCCGTAATAGGTAGCCCATTGCCGTATTCCATCATTGTTAAATTTGACCAGAAAACCATCTGAAAATCCACCGCCATAGGTACTTTGATACGCACCAGTAGTAGCAATTGAGGTCATAGATGGGGTAGAACCCACCATATATATATTTAAAGAATCATCCAGTACACTGGTGTAAGCCCTATCAATTTCAGCCCCACCGTAATAAGTTCCCCACTGCCTTAAGAGCACAATAGGATCAATGATCAAAGGCAAAGCAGGATCATAGGCAGAAACCTTAAAGCCTATGGTTTGATCTTTAAGGTCCCATTCAGCCGCTACTCCCTTTTCTCCCTGATAGGCTACCGGGGCCTGTTCCCTGATCTCTCCCAAAGGGGTCTGGATCACCAATTCTCCCGATTCACTAATGGATAAAGCTTCTGCTCCCTTTATTTCCCAGCGGATCTGCCGGTAATCGATGCCGGGCGCCACTACAAAATCGTATTCCAGCCTTCCGTGGTTGTCGTACCACTGCAGGTCGATGCCAGGATAAATATCTTTATAGGTAACCCTTTCAAAGGATCGCACTCCACTTACTCCTTCCGGGCATACCGCCAGGTAGTAATTTTCATAACCGAGGCGAACCTGTCCTTTTACTACTTTGTAGTCAGGGTTGATCCCCAGCCAGTTGATATCGGTGCGATAAACGGTAGTGGTATCGGGTATTTGTTCCCTTTCCCGGCCGGGTTGTTTTTCCCGTTCCCCTGCTTCGCGCCAGCTCTCTACCCGGTAAAGCTGGTAGGAGATGCCGTCTTTGCGCAGGTGATATACCATTCCTCCAGCCTCACCCGAAAACAACACATCGGGCCGGGGCTGGTGGTACTGATCGGAAACCTGCCCTTTGTTTTCAGTGAAAAATATCTGTTGCTCCTGCTTGTGATTAAATTCTTTCAGCAGGCCAGACTTTTGGTCAACTTGTCCGGGTAATACGGTAAAGATTAAAAGATATAAGTTTGTAAACAGTAGTCTTGTTTTCATAGTCTAATAATTTGATGAATACCAGGTTTTGAAAAAAACTCCCCCGGGAGTGACGATCATTGAATCCTCCGCCTAAAAATCATTGATATTTTTGCTGAACATACGTTGACTAATACCCCACTTGTTTTCTGCAGAAAGAGTTGGTCAGCTAATTCTGAATTTTACAAGGGTTATGCCATAAATATTGTAAACTACCTTTTCTGTGTCTCAACGTCTGGCTTCTATTATTAATAGATAGTTAACACTTTTTAAACGCTATCGATTAATGCTCCGGGAGAAATAAATTTGCCAAACCCCGATTAAACCAATATTTGCAGTGTTATGATAGACATTACTCCCCTCAACGACCTGGTAGGTTACCTCCGTAAACTCATAGAAAAAAAACTTTGGCTACAGGTTATTGTCGCCATTTTTCTGGGCGCCCTGGCCGGGGCGCTACTCAACCCCGCAGCCGGTATTTTTTCAGCAGACCTCAGCCAGTCTATCGGCAACTGGCTCTCCCTGCCCGGTCGTCTTTTCCTCAAGCTGGTGCAAATGATCATGATCCCGCTCATCTTTGCTTCCATTATTTCAGGTATAGTCAGCAACAGTAGCGATCAATTGAAAAAAATGGGCTTACGCCTGTTGTTTTACTTTGTACTGACCACGGCGGTATCCATTGTCATTGGCATTGTGCTTACCCTTATTTTAAAGCCAGGCCGTTACATTTATGAAAAAGGAGCCTTTACCCTACCCGAAACTTCCTCTGCAGGAACAGTAAACAACGGAGCAGTTTTTCAAAATATACCTGAATCCATCTCTAATTTAATCCCCGAAAACCCCCTGGCCTCCATGGTTACTGGCGAAATGCTAAGCATAGTGGTATTTACCGTCATTGTAGGCATAGCCATTACTCAACTTTCAGATAAAACCGTTCAACCCATTGTGCGTTTTATTGCCGCCACCCAGGAGATCAGTATGACGGTAGTTTCCTGGGCTATGCTGCTGGTGCCTTATGCGGTATTTGGCCTCATAGCAGAACTGACCTCTAGCGTAGGCATAGACGGTCTGGCTGGTATAGGTTATTATACTTTGGTAGTTTTACTGGGCCTTTTCTTACTGCTCCTATTTTATTTACTCCTGTTGGCCATTTTAGGGAAAACCAATCCCTTTACGTTTATGGGTAAGATCCGTGGGGTGCAGTTACTGGCCTTTTCTACTACCAGCTCAGCTGCGGTTATGCCATTGTCTATGAAAACAGCCGATGAAAAACTAGGGGTTTCTTCCAAGATCAGTGATTTCATCATTCCCATTGGTGCTACTATCAATATGGATGGCACAGCAATTTTTCAGTGCATCTCAGCTCTCTTCATAGCCCAGGCCTACGGCATAGAAATGACTGTGATCAACCTCTTACTTATTACTGTCACCATTGTAGCCGCCTCTATAGGTACTCCGGCCATTCCGGGTGGAGGTGTGGTTATCCTGGCCTCAGTACTGCAAAGTGCCGGTATTCCTACTGAAGGCCTGGTGATCATTATCGGGGTAGACCGCATTTTAGGAATGTTCCGCACTGCAGTTAATGTTACAGGCGACCTTACCGCCTGTGTGATCTTTAACCGTTGGCAGGGGAATGCCGCATAGTCAGTTATGGTAGTCAAAAATCTAAGACATACCCGTTTTGAGGAGATCATCCGTTGTTTTCTGAAGGCTTTTCAGAATTATTACGTGAACCTGCCCTCTGATCCTGAATATTTCCGGGAAAGGTGGCGGGTGGCCGGAATTCGATATAATTTTTCTTACGGCATGTTCAACGGTGAAGAGCTGGTGGGCTTCATCCTGCATGCCATCGATGAACGCCAGGGTAAAAAGATGGCCTATAATGCAGGAACAGGTGTACTTACCCTCTACCGGGGAAAAAATATCGTAAAAACCCTCTACGCTCACGCTTTGCCCCAACTAAAACAAAAAGGCATTAGCAGAGTGGTGCTGGAAGTGATCAAAAAAAACAAAAGAGCTATCAAAGCCTATGAGGAAGTAGGTTTTAAAATAGTAAAAAGTTACTGCTGCTTTCAGGGAAAGATCGAATTACCTTATAACATCTCTTATGAGTTAGTGAAAACCGGTTATAACTCCCTGGATTGGGATCGTTTAAAGCAAGCGTCATATTCTTGGGAGAATCATCATAGCACGCTGAAAAATGGGGCTTACGAATACTACCAATTGCTTAAAGACGAAAAGCCCGAAGCTTACTTTGTGATAGATCCCGCTGATGCTTACCTGGCCCAGTTTGATGTGCTCAAGGAAAGTGAAAATAGCTGGCCTCGTTTGTTCTCCGGCATCCGGTCTGTATCAGAAGCCGTAAAGATCAATAATGTGGACGAGAAGCTTACTACTAAGCTTGGTTTTCTCCAATCGATCGGGCTACAAAATACAGTAGATCAGTATGAAATGGAATTAGAATTATGAAGATCAAAATATCTAAAAAGGGAAACCGCAATCAATTGAGCTGCCAGAGAAAAGACGGTGGCTGGGAAATAGCCGACCTGGGGCCCTCCCTTCCCTTTCACGATCTGGCCCACTTTATTACCGAACAAAAACTACAACTCACCAAGGGTTTTTACGGCAACATCTATCAGGGCTTTACGGTGGCCCAACTCTCCGATAAAGGGGTCATTAAAACCTTGCCCCATGAAGCTATGGTAGCAGAGATCGTAACCCGGGCCTTGCAATCTCTTTACTCAGGTGCCTGTAGGCTGGACCAGTTTCGGGAAATGGTATCGGAAGAATTTAGGGCTCAAAATATCAGCTATCGTTTAGCATTTAGCGAAAAAGAAATAGAAGAAATGCTCTTACAATACCAGACGTTGATCAACCAGTGGGAACAACTATCCGAAGGAGATACTTTGGAAATAGATCTGCAATGGAATTGAAGCCAGTGTTTTTTGGAGTAAATTGAAAAAAATATAGTTACTATGAATACACCTCACAATAAAGACCTCTACATAGCCGGCTTTCCGGACGGAATACAAAATATTCTGGAAAAAATAAGAGAAACTATCCGCCAGGCCGCACTAACAGCCCGGGAAACAATAAACTATCTGATCCCCTATGAATTGATCTCAGAGATCACCTGTTTTCGGGTTAAAGAACAAACTAATTAAATTGATAATATAATTGGATACTAAAAGGCTTAGATTCAAAGATGAAATAGCAGTTGATGTGAATTATGAGAATTTGCTGGCAGCTTTGAAGAAAAATAAGAGTAAGCATGTAGAAAAGAACAAACTGTCTTCAAAATTGATCGATCTGGATTTTGTATTTACCCCTTTACTTTCAAGCCAGAGTTTATACTCAAACAAAATTTTCAATATCAGAATAGAATCTATTCCAGGTGATACTAAAAGTTGTCTTTTCACAGTTCAGATACCACCGGGCTATTTACTCTTGGCCACCTTCTTTATTAGCGGAATAATGGGCTTCTTTGTACACCAATTAAAAATTGAACTGTTTACTGGTTTTGCAATATGGTTTGTCTTCCTCTTAATAAACTATTTTTACTTATAATATATTTTTACTGGAAACAGAGATAGAGTGATAATTGAAATGGAAGAACTAGCTAAGAGACAACATCAAACAAATAATAATATATCTAGACTTTGAAAACACTCGCCATCTCCCTCCTCCTTATCTTAAGCCTGTCGGCTATTATGATCGGTCTAGGCCTTATAGCAGATCCCAGTGGAAGATCCTTCATGGTTCCCCTTGAGCTGCTGGAAGGTACCCCTTTTAACAATTATTTTATTCCCGGCATACTATTGCTTCTGCTCCATGGTCTACCCGCTTTTATTATTGCTCTGCTAGCTGTAAAAAAATCCAGGTATTATACTTTAGCCATAGCCATGCAGGGTGCCCTCTTATTGCTCTGGCTTACTGCGGAGTTAGCACTCAACCTTAATTTTTACTATCCTTTGATACACATCCCCTCTTTCCTCATTGCTATCCTACTGATCTATAGTGGCTTGAAATTGTATTACTACAAAAAACAACAAACATGGGTAAAGGAAGAATCGTAACCCTTAGCCCTTTAATGCACAACATCCCCTTTTATCTTATTGGCATCCTGCTGATCTAAATTGGCCTGAATATTCCATGCTACATTACCGCTACCCTTTTATTCTGTTCATTATTGTTACCTTACCCTTTAGTCTGAGCAGCCTCATACCTTAGTGATCAATTTTAAAGGCGGACTTTTTGAAATTAAACAGTAAACTCCTCAATTATGTCACAGCAATTAGAGTTTGAATCGAGGCTCATGGGTGGCCATCCTAACTCCCTGGGCAATACTGTAGAAGTAGTTGAAGAAGTACTGGCCCATCCTGAAAAATTTGACGAACTCTTCCATTGCTATTTCAGCAAGGATGAAGTTGTAAGATTACGTGTTTCCAATGCCATGAAACGCATCGCTAAAGCAGACAGGTCACTGCTTCTGCCTTACCTTGACCGTTTTCTCAATGAAATAGCCCATATTGACCAGGCCTCTACCCAGTGGACCCTCGCCCAGCTTTTTGATTTGCTGGAAAAGGAACTGGACCCTCATCAGAAAGAACAGGCTTTAAGCATTATGCAAAACAATCTTACCCACCACACCGATTGGATCGTTCTTAACCAGAGTATGACTACCTTGGCTGGGTGGGCCAAAATAGACCAAAACCTCAAAAAATGGTTGCAACCTCATTTGGAAAGACTGGCAGCCGACTCCCGTAAATCCGTAGCCAAAACGGCTCTTAAATTTATGGAAACGCTTTATTGACAAATAATTACTTGCCTATTGCCCTTTAAGCATCACATTACTGAATACCTGTAAATTTGAATATGAGTGATACCGTAAATACCATAAGGCTGGAACTACTGGAACTCGCTGACGAAAAAACCAAAAAAACCGGGCATTACTTTTCTAAAGAACCCGTAATGCTGCATGGTGTTAAAACCGCTTTGGTAAGTAAAATCGCTAAAAAACACTTTGAACTTATTAAGAGTAAAAGCAAAGCAGAGATCTTTGATCTCTGTGAAGAACTCTGGCAGTCAGGTTATCTGGAAGAATCCTTTATTGCCTGCAAATGGTCGTTTTTTATCCGCAAAGATTATGAGCCAGACGATTTTAAGATTTTTGAGAAATGGGTAGATCAATATGTCAACAATTGGGCCTCCTGCGACACCCTTTGCAATCACACCGTAGGTGCTTTTGTAGCCAGATATCCGAACTATATAAATGATCTAAAAAAATGGACCTCTTCCTCAAACAGGTGGATGAGGCGGGCAGCTGCGGTTAGCCTCATTATCCCAGCCAGGAAGGGTAAATTTTTAAACGATATCGTGGAAATTGCCGATCTCCTCCTCACCGACCAGGACGATCTAGTACAAAAAGGCTATGGCTGGCTGCTCAAATCAGCCAGCCAGGTTCACCAAACCGCCATATTTGAATATGTGATGAGTAAAAAAGCCGTAATGCCTCGCACCTCTTTGCGATACGCTATCGAAAAAATGCCTCCGGAACTAAAGGCCGAGGCTATGAAAAAATAAATAAACTCTGTCCTGTTAGCATTTCTGTTTTTCTTAACAGTCTTTTCTATGAAAACCGGGAGGAGAGTTTTACCTTTTAAATCTATTCTCATAAAACTAGGTATAACTGCCTGATCGGTTTAAAGAAAGTACTTTGATCCACTGTTAAATATCTGAAGAACTGACAATACTGGGTTGAATATCGAGCTATTTATCAAATCATTTCAAGTGAATTTTTGATCAGTTCCGAAAATTCCGGTATTTTAACAGGATACTAAATCCCCCTGGTATTAGAAGACTCCATAGTACATCTAATAACATTAATAGCTCATGGAAATCTGGTGATAACTAAATAATAGTTGATGTACTAAGACATTATTACTATTTTTCAGACAAAATTTTGAGGATGAAGATTTACAAAATCTGTTTAGCTTTTTTGCTTTCGGTATCTTTCTTTAATGCCGGAGCCACTCACTTATTGGGGGGTGAGATCACCTGGGAATGTCTTCCCAACGGGAATTTTGTTTTCACCATGAATATTTATGACGATTGTGAAGGAACTGCAAATCCCGGAACAGGAACAGAATTTATCAACTCCAATTCGCCAGCAGGGACAATAATGTTATCCTTTGTTGGCATAACGGATGTTTCGCCCTTCTGTGCCGACCCCAACCTGAGAATATCCTGCGCAGCTGCGGTTAGCGGAGGAGATTGTAAGTTAGGAGCCGCTGATAAATATACCTACCGTTCTGGTGAAATTACCATAAATGGCACCCCCCCTCCCGGAGGCTGGGAATTCACCTGGAGCCAATGTTGCCGTCCCGGTGCAGGGAACTGTACCGTAGACCCCAATGCTACCGGGGGAGTGCAAAATATTATAAATCCCGGTAGCACAAGCTATTGGTTACGGGCCAAGATGTACCCTTATACTCCTCCCGGGGCAACTACTCCTTTAAGCACCAACCCCTGTTACGACAGCAGCCCTGAATTTGCAGAAAACGGTAGTGTAGTTATTTGCAGCGGTTATAAATTTACTTATAACCACCTGGCTTCTGATAAAGAATTGGACAGTATGCGTTTTGTATGGGCTGACCCCTTAGCTGCCGGAGGTGGTGTTGTTAACTGGAGGGGTGGTTACAACTCTCAAAACCCTTTTCCCGATCAAACCGAAAACCCTTTGAACGGCCCTGTCACCCTCGACCCTGTTACCGGAGAGATGACCATGGAAGTTTATTCTCCCGCTGAAGGCTCCTATGCCAGTTGTGTTTCTATTCAGGCCTATAAATGCGGCCAGCTGGTAGCTGAAGTCTTCCGCGATGTGGCCATTTTCTTTAGAAATGACTGTGCCCCTAATAATCAACCTGAAGCTACTATTGACACTTC
>JANQHO010000144.1 GCA_028277105.1 Owenweeksia sp.
AAGATCGTAGACTGTAATATCACTAACAATCAGGATTACGCAGTACGGGTGAGCGGTCAATCAGGGGCAGAATTACACATTGGCAACAGTGTTTTAGAAAACGGTTTGGAAGGGGTCGTAGCCTCAGACGTATTGTTGCGCTCCCGTTGTACCAGATATAAGCTATTTAGTGTTATCGCCCTGCGGCTTACCCGAGGTGATCTCTATATTAATCAAGGGGCTGATAACTACTTCGATGATAACCACCGCGCTATTGAATTGGTGGAGGCTGGCATAGTCAATATGCAAGATGGGGCCAATACCTTTATCAATACGGGCAACTACCAATTGTTTGGCAGTATTGATAATAATTTCAGCAGCAACTACTCCCAAAACCCTGTTACCAACCAGTACGAATTAGACGTAACCTCTAACCATATGCCGCAATCGGGTGGAGTTGTACCTGTTAACTTGGTTATGGATGATGGCAGCGCCAACCCGCCTCAATTCACCTTAAAGAATTGGAGTCCTTATGTTATTTTTCCTTACAATGCGCTTTCCTGCGCACCTTATACCGCCAATGTCAACGCTGCTTGTACAGGTTGCAAAGTGGTGGTAAATACCGGTGGTGGCGGAGAACCCAACGAACCCCTTGATGCGGCTTTGAATAGAGCCATCAATAAGATCACATGGTCAGCTTCTATAGATTCATCCAGGGAGGATATGGCGGCCCTGGACATCCTGCAAGGTTTGTTGACTTCGGTGAATGAAAACTACATTTACGAAACCGGACAGGGAGAAGGAGAACTGATAGAAGCCCCCGACCGTCTGATGCTGGATAGGGCCTTTGATTACTATCTCACGGCTATGTCTAACGCTTACCGCTTTGGGTTCCTGGAACTGAACCGCGCCCAGGAAGGAGGCCCATTATCAGAACAATTGCAATTCATTTTGAATGAAGCCGATCTGCGCATTGCCCACGAAGCGAACTCGGCCAGTATTGAAGACCCTTACCAGTTGATCTTCAACTTTGAACTGGCGAAAGCCCAGGCTTACCGTATAGGCGAACATTACAATGAGGCCATCACCCAATTGCTCACTTACGAGTCTTGGGCGGCCTATCCCGAAACGGAGATCGTGAACTATTGGGGCTGCGTTTGTTCTGCTGAAAGAGACTATATTTTAGAAGAAATAGGCGAAGAAACCTTCACTAACCGTTTAGCGGCTTGTATAGCCAATATTTCTTATAAAAAGGCAAACGAACTGCCCTATTACGCTGGTATCCCGGTGAGTGAATTAGAAGCCCGGATACAGGAAGATGGAATAGCAGCGGAGCTAGTGCCTAATCCTACCAGTAAACGAGGTACTATCCGCTTTACAGGCGAACACGGCACGATCAGCTACCAACTGACCAATACCGAAGGCAAGTTGTTGCAAAAAGGTGAGATTGGTCAGGAAGAAAGGAGTTGGACGTTGGAATTACCCTATCCTGCTGGAGTGTATTATCTGCAATTACAAGATCAGGTCAATGGCAATGTTGAGACTTTCAAGTGGGTGATAACCGAATAGTAGCTAAATTAGGTTTGATTAATTGGTCAAGGAAAGCCCCTGCCTATCCAAGCAGGGGCTTTTAAAACACTTCAAAACGAAAGATAGAATTCCGTTATTTTCCCTAGAACCTAAATTTTCCTTTGCAGTATTAAAAACTATGACCTTTGTACTATACCTATAAATATTAATTCCATGAAATATCTTATCATTCTAATTTTGGTAGCCAATAGTATTTTTCTCCTCGGCCAGCGCATTGAAAGAACTGGCAACCTTTTCGCTCCTCAGTATGAATACAGGGATACACTATTGAACCGTACTGCACTGAGACAACTACTTAAAAGTGAGTTAGCCAGTCAGAAATCTGTCAGGCAACATAATTTGCTTCGTTGGACAGGTATAGGTTTATTGGCAGTAGCTACTATTAATTCTACCTATATCTTATTATCAAGCTGGCCGTTAGGTGAGGGGAGTGATTGGTTTCAACGAAATAAGGAAACTTTAACCAATATTATGTGGGCCTCCTATGCTACCGGGATAGTCTCTTTTATTCTTTCAGAATATAAATTATACCGGTCTATCAAGGCCTTTAATCACAGAAACAAGGTGGATATCTATATTAATCCGAGTGGTCTAGGTTTAAGACTATATTTAGATTAGCCAGGTTTGGATACCACAGCCTGTTGCTGGGAAAGCTTTGGCCGGGTAGCAACCTGACCAAAACTTTCGGTTGATGTTATAGGTTTATTAATAATACCTCTTTCTCCTCACTTCAGCTATATACTTACTCAGGCGGATCACCTGGCGGGTGTAGCCATATTCATTGTCGTACCAAACATAAAGTACCAGGTTTTTTCCGTCAGGCGCTGCTATAGTAGCCTGGCTGTCGAATACTGCAGGGCAGGAGTTGCCTACAATATCACTGGAAACCAATTCATTGCTCATCGAATAATTGATCTGTTCTACCAGGTCACCGGTAAGAGCGGCTTTGCGCATGATCTCATTAAACTCATCGCGGGTAGTTTGTTTTCCTACTTCCAGGTTGAGAATGGCAAGCGAACCATTGGGAACGGGAACCCGGATAGCGTTGGAGGTTAGTTTGCCTTCCAGCTCAGGTAAAGCCTTGGCCACCGCTTTGCCCGCACCGGTTTCGGTAATGACCATATTGAGGGCGGCCGCGCGGCCCCTGCGGTATTTTTTGTGCATATTATCCACCAGGTTCTGGTCGTTGGTGTAGGCATGGACGGTTTCAATGTGACCGCGTACCACCCCCAAGTTGTCTTCTACTACCTTTAAAACAGGGGTAATAGCATTGGTAGTGCACGAAGCAGCTGAGAAAATATTGGTATCCTTGGGACTGTAGTGAGTTTGGTTCACTCCGTGAACAATGTTGGGAACCTCCTTACCGGGCGCGGTGAGCAATACTTTAGAAGCTCCTTTGGCCTTGAGGTGACGGCCCAGGGCTTGTTTATCGCGGAAAGCACCGGTATTGTCAATGATAAGGACGTTTTCAAAACCGTAAGCTGTATAGTCAATATCCTCAGGCTTATCGGCTGCTATTACCTGTATTCTCCGGCCGTTAATGACTAAGGCCATATTGTCGGGATCGGCCAGCACTGTACCGGGAAAAGGTCCGTGTACCGAATCCTCCCTTAGGAGAGCTGCTCTTTTCTCGAGGCTGGTAGTGTCTTCGCCCCGGGTAACAATAGCCCTTAAACGCAATTGTTCACCCATGCCTTCCTGTGCCATTAACTCGCGGGCAACCAGACGGCCGATACGCCCAAAACCGTAAAGTACCACATCTTTTGGGGTAGTGCGTTGCATGTTCTCAGGGCCGATAAAATCTTTTAGTTTGTCTTTCAAAAAAGCCTGCGGGCTGCTGTAGTGATCTTTTTCTCTCAACCATTCACTGGCTAAACGGCCAATGTCCATACGGGCAGGCGCCAGATCGAGTTGAACCAGATCAGTAGCGAGGGATAGCGTATTTTCAATGGTAATGTTCTGCCCGACAAATTTGCGGGCATATTCGTGAAGATTGAGTATCTCACTGGCCCGCTGATCGATTAACTGGTTGCGGAACAATACTGTTTCAATCCCTTTGTCGAGGTATAATTCACTGATCTTTTTAATGAATTCAGCAGCAGCTTTTTCTTTGGCAATTCGCTCTTTTACTGATACTTCATAGTCTTTTACTTCAGCCATTTTTAGGAATGTAGTTATTGTTTAAAAAGAGGCGGCAAAGGTAGACTATTTGGAACTTTGTAACAATGCCTGTAATTAAATGATTAAGGCCTCTCGAAGAGGCCTTATCAAAGCAAGAAATAAAGATGAAATTCTAATATCCGAAGGCAAAATACTTGGCCCTGCCGTTGGGTAAGTAACCCTGTACTACCACCGGATCGTCTTTCATAAGGTTTTTAACGGAGTTGTTGATGTCTTCTATTGTGCGTATTTCCCTGCGGTTAATATAAGTGATGATAAAGCCTTCCGGTATACCCTGGTTAGCCAAAATACCATTTTTTATATCGGTAATTTTTACTCCAAACCGGATACCGTAACGTGCCTTATCTGTCTTATCAATAGATTGAAAGGTTCCGCCCAGCAGGGTGATAAATTCGATCTCATCGCGTTTTATCACCTTGGTAGTACCATTTACATTGCGGAGAACCAGGTTAAAGGTTTTTAATTTGCCATCTCTTTTAACTTTTACATCTACCTTATCTCCCGGTCTTCTCCTGCCGATCAGTTCCTGTAGCTCACTGCTTTTGGTCACCTTCCTGTTATCTACTGCTACTATAATATCCCCGGTTTCAATTCCGGCATCTTCTGCCGCTCCGTTTTCCGTTACACCGCCAACGTATACTCCGTTCGATTCTTTGATATCCAGTTGCTCTACCAGACGGGGAGTGATATCAGAAATATTAACCCCTATAAAAGCTCTTTGTACTGTTCCGAACTCCAATAAGTCTTCCACTACCTTTTTGACAATGTTGGAGGGAACGGCAAAAGAATAGCCCTCAAACGATCCGGTATGAGTAGAAATAGCACTGTTAATACCTATAAGTTCACCGCTGGTATTTACTAAAGCCCCGCCAGAGTTACCAGGATTAACAGCAGCATCGGTTTGAATAAAGGATTCTATGGCAGCCCGTTCGTTGATAATACCGATATTCCTGCTTTTGGCACTTACAATACCTGCGGTAACCGTAGAGGTTAAATTAAAGGGGTTGCCAACTGCCAACACCCATTCGCCTAAGCGTACATCATCAGAATTGCTGAAAGTGAGAAAGGGGAGATCTTCATCAGCGTCAATTTTAATAAGCGCTATATCAGTTGTAGGATCTGCTCCCACCAGTACAGCTTCGTATTCCTTTTGGTTGTTCAGGCTGATCTGAATGGTTTTAGCGTTTTCTATAACGTGATTATTGGTTACAATATAACCGTCTTTAGATATGATCACCCCAGAGCCTGAGCCTAACTGTACCCTTGGCTGATTTTGATAGGGATTGCCAAAGAAGAATTCAAGAGGGCTACGGGCGGCATAACCATTTCTCTCAACAGCAGTTTTGACGTGTACAACACTGTTTACCGTTTTTTCAGCCGCGAGCACAAAACTACCGGCTTCATCCGTAGGGCTAAGGCTCGTCCTTCTGAAATTATTAGGTGTTGTGGTTTCAATGATCGTTTCAACCCGGGGCTCTTCTATAAAAGCTTTATATGCTCCTAAAGTAAGCGCTCCTCCCAAAGCTGATACCAAGAAGATTTTAGCTATATTTTTCATTGTTCCGTAAAGATTTTATTTTGCATTAATTATTTCCAATAACTATTCCAGTTAGGCGTATATTGCCAGACTGACATTAGCTTTAACATGATTTTAACGTCAGGTGTTTAATGACAGTTTCTTTTTACAAATACCAGGGTACAGGCAATGATTTCATCATGATTGATAATCGTGCCAATATAATGACGCCTTTATCCGAAAGTACGATAAAATCCCTTTGCCAGCGCAGGTTTGGGATAGGGGCAGATGGTCTTATCCTGCTGGAAGATCACCCGGATTACGATTTCAGAATGGTGTATTTCAATTCCGATGGAAAGGAAAGTACCATGTGCGGTAACGGAGGGCGTTGCCTGGTAAAATTTGCGTGGGATATAGGAATAAAAAAAGAAGAATATCTTTTTCTGGCTGTTGATGGTGAGCACAGAGCTTACCTGAAAGACGGAAGGGTATATCTCAAAATGATAGATATTACTTTTCCTGAGGAAAAGGAGGGAGGTTGGTTTATAGAAACGGGCTCTCCTCATCATATTGTGTTCAGCCAGGAACTACAGAAGTTGAACCTGGTGGAAGAGGCACGGAGAATACGCTATAACGATCATTACTCAGCTGAAGGAGTTAATGTGAATTTTGTTAATGCTAATGCTCACGGGCTGGATATGCGTACTTATGAAAGGGGAGTTGAAGATGAAACTTTCAGTTGTGGGACGGGAGTTACTGCTGCCGCTTTGGTGAGTTATTATACCGGAAAACTATCGCAAAAAGAGATTCCCGTTCAGACGAGAGGAGGAGCTTTGTCGGTAACTTTTGAGGTAGGAACTAAAGGCTTCGAGAATATTTGGCTGATTGGACCGGCAGAACAGGTTTTTAATGGAAAATTGGAGTTATGAATTTCCTGAGAGGAAATAAAGTTTTTTTACGGGCGCTTGAACCTGCTGATATTGATCTTTTGGTAGAATGGGAAAACGACCCGGTTCACTGGCAGGTCAGTGGTACTTTAGCTCCTTACAGCAGGAGTGTTTTGGAGAGGTTTATTGAAAATTCTCACCTGGAGATCTATCAAACGGGCCAATTAAGATTGATCATTACAGATATAGAAACGGAAGAAGCGATCGGAACCATTGATATATTTGACTTTGATCTTTTCAACTCGCGAGCGGGGGTGGGAATATTGATAGCTGATGGGCGGAAACGCAACAACGGCTATGCCACTGAAAGCCTGGAACTCATCAAAGAGTATTGTTTTGGCCATCTCGGTATCAACCAGCTTTTCTGCAATATAGTATCGGATAATGAAGCTAGTCTGCGTCTTTTTCAAAAAGCCGGCTTTGAATTGAACGGCTCCAAAAAGGCATGGGTCAAAAGGGGAGATCAATACAAGGATGAGTATTTTCTGCAATTGCTGAAAAGTTGATGAGCAGTTTGGATTCTTTCCGGAAAATCGGCTTATCACTGGTTATCATAGCTACAGTGATTGCATTATCCCAGTGCAACCGTCAGCCGCAACAAAAGAACGACAGTCAATCCTATCTCAATCACAGTGATACCGTAAAATATGTGGGTATTGAGGCTTGTAGACTGTGCCATTCAGATATCCATCAAACTTTTGTTAAAACAGGGATGGGAGCCTCTTTTGGTATAGCCGATACGGCAAAGAGTATAGCCCGGCTTCAAACGAATAGCTTCATTCACGACATACATTCCGGTTTTTTTTACCACCCGTTTTGGCAGAATGATTCCCTCAAACTGAAAGAATACCGCCTGCAAAACGGTGATACGGCTTATCAAAGAGTACAGGCAATCAATTATGTGGTGGGAAGCGGGCAGCATACCAATTCTCATATTTATGAACTCAACAATTATTTGTTTCAGGCCCCATTTACCTGGTACAGCCAGGAAGGTAAACTGGATCTGCCACCCGGTTATGAAAATGGCAGTAACGTGCGTTTTTCCAGAATAATAGGTCTGGAATGTATGAGTTGTCACAATGCCATGCCCGTTTCTTTTGTAAAAGGTTCGGAGAATAAATTTGGAAATATATCCCTGGGTATTGATTGCGAGCGTTGCCATGGCCCCGGTGAGGCTCACGTAAAGAAGGTAATGGCAGGAAACTTAACCGATACTTCCACAGCCGTAGATTACAGTATTGTAAATCCAAAAAAACTATCTGTTGATTTACAATTTGAACTTTGCCAGCGTTGTCATTTACAAGGAAATGCCGTGCTGGCGGAGAACCGTTCTTTTTTTGATTTTAAGCCAGGAATGAAACTCAATGAGGTGATGGATATATACCTGCCCCGTTATAGCCATGCAGACGATAAATTCATTATGGCCTCACACGTAGACCGTTTTAAACAGAGCAAATGCTTTATAGCGGGCAAGGGAAAGTTCAACTGTATTAGTTGTCACAATCCTCATGTATCGGTTAAAGAAACCCGCACAACTCAATTCAATAGCAGTTGCGGTAAGTGTCATAGTATAAGCAAAGCTGATCTAGATTGTAAGGCTGATCTTATTGAGTTGAAAAAAACTGATTTTAACTGTGTTCAATGCCACATGCCTTCTTCCGGCTCGGTAGATATCCCTCATGTAACGGTACATGACCACTTTATCCGCAAACCAACTAAAAAAGTGGATACTACCGGGATAGGGCATTTTTTAGGGTTGCAGGCCGTCAATAACAGGAAACCTGGCAATCGCAGCAAAGCGTTGGCTTATATGCAGCAGTACGAACGTTTTGAAGATAAGCTGTACTATTTGGATAGTGCATTGGTCTTTTTACAGAAACTTAACACTCAGAAAAAAGATCACTTCCGCCTTTGGATACAATACTATTTTCTAGCTCGTGATTACCAGCGCATGATCGAAATGGTAAGGCAAAAAGGCTTGGAAAAAACCCTCGTTGATCTGAATGAAGAAAGCTATTCCAACAACGATGCCTGGGCTGCTTATCGCATAGGAGAGGCTTTTTCTGCGCAAAGTAATTACCGGCAGGCACTTGATTTTTATCAACAGGCGGTTGAGCTGGCACCTTTTGTAATGGATTTTCGCAATAAACAGGCTTCCTGTTATATCAGATTAAGAGATATTGACAAGGCTAAAAACATCCTTACCTACGTTTTAAAAGAGTTGCCCATTCACAAAGAAGCGCTTAACAACATGGGGTATTGTTTTCTTCTGGAAGAAGAAACAGAAGAGGCCAAAAAGTATTTTGACAGAGCATTACAAATAGATTCTGACTACGAATTGGCTTGGTTGAACCTGGCTAATGCTCATATTCTTATGGAAGATTACACTATGGCAGAAAAAGCTTTAAGGGAAGTTTTGCGGATCAACCCCGCTAATGGGAGAGCATCGACAGTTATATCACAACTAAAAGAACAGGAACTTTGAAAAGAGTACTTTGGATAGTTTTGATCTTGATCATAGGCTTTGGGGTAATAATGGCTTTCCGTTATTACCGTATGGTATTTGCTCCCAATGTGCAAATTGACGGAGATGAAGATTTTACGGTTTATATCCCCAGTGAAACAGTATTTCAACAGTTAATAGATACTCTAACTACCCATGATCTGCTTCGGGACGTAGAAGGTTTTATATGGGTAGCCCAAAAAAAGCACTATGCCGAAAATATAAAAGGAGGCCGCTACATTATAAAAGACGGATGGAACAATAATCAACTGGTGAATAAGTTGAGGTCGGGTAAGCAGGATGCAATAAAACTGATATTGAATAATATAGAAAGTGTTTATGAATTATCGGGCAATTTGGCGAAAAGCCTGGAGGGTGATTCCCTGGATTTTTTGAATTATTTACAGGATGAGTACCATTTAAAGGAATTAGGCCTCAGCAAAGCCACTTCCATTCTCTATTTTTTGCCCAACACTTATGAATTTTACTGGAATTCCTCCCCTCAAGTGGTTATGGAAAGAATGAGGAAAGAGTATACATTTTTTTGGACAGAGGAGCGAAGGAATAAAGCAGAGAACATTGGCTTAAAGCCAGAAGAGGTTGTAGTTCTCGCTTCTATTGTAGAAAAAGAAACGGTACAGAAAGACGAAATGGCTAAAGTGGCAGGTCTGTATATGAATCGTTTAAAACGAAATATGAAACTACAGTCTGATCCTACAGTGATCTATGGAATAAACCAGGATTACCCTGAACGGAGAATTACCAGGGTTCTTTATAAGGATCTGGAATACAATTCTCCATACAACACTTATTTGTATAAAGGCTTACCGCCTGGGCCTATAAAGATACCGGAACTTCATACTATAGATGCAGTTTTGAATTACGAAAAGCACGATTACATCTACATGGTTGCCGATCCTCAAAGGCCGGGTTATCACAATTTTGCAAAAACCCATGCCGGTCATCGGCAAAACAGCAGAAAATACCACCGTTGGGTTAGAAATTTGTAGTATTTAAAGGCTTAGATATCAAATGGTATAGCTAATTTCGGGGATAAACCTGTTTCCTTTGAAAAAGTACATCTTATTTTGCTTCACTGTAGTATGTCTGTTGCAGGGCAAGGCACAGGAGGTACCGGATACGATTGGCTTTTTTGAACCATCACCGGTGTTTTCCCGTAGCCGTACTATGCTCATTGGCATAAGTGAAGGGGTGGCTTTAACTACCAGCTACATTTGGCTCAATCAGTTGTGGTATGCCAATTATCCCAAAGAGAGCTTTCATTTTTACAATGATTTTGACAATTGGCTTCAAATGGATAAGATGGGCCATGCCATGACGGCCTATTATTTGGGTTATGTAGGTAAAAATCTGCTGGACTGGGCCGGTGTACCTGAAGAACATGCTATCTGGTGGGGGGGGAGCTTAGGCCTGATCTTCCTTACAGGCATTGAATTTCTGGACGGTTTTTCGGAAGAATGGGGTTTTTCTAAGGAGGATATGTTTGCCAATATTGCAGGGACTGCTTTGTTCATCGCGCAGGAGGATTGGTGGTCAGAACAAAGGGTCGTTTTTAAGTATTCTTACCATCCTTCCCCTTATGCTGAAGTTTATCCGGCTTTACTGGGTTCCAGCGCTGCAGAAAGCTGGCTTAAGGATTACAATGGGCAAACCTACTGGTTATCAGCTAACGTAAGGGATTTCATTAACTGGGAGATATGGCCTTCCTGGCTCAACGTAGCCGTAGGATATGGTGCAGATGGCATGGTTACTTCTTTCTACCAGGAAGAGTTATATAGGAATAACCCTCAATACAAATGGCAACGGCAGTTTTACTTTTCTCTGGATATAGACCTGAGAAAGATACCTGTTAAAAGTAAATTCCTGAAGACAGTTTTCAAGACTTTGAATTTTATCAAATTTCCTATGCCGACCCTGGAGATCAACAGCAAATCTCCTGCGCAATTTTACTGGCTGTATTTTTAGCAAAAAAAGGCGGGATTTCCCGCCTTATAGCTTAAGAGTCCATTTCGGGCAGCTCAGCAGGCTCGTTTCTAAATATGAGGCTGCCGTTTTCTACATCAATTAGAATAAGGCTTTGTTTTTCTATATTGCCCGCCAGCAAATCCTTTGAAAGCTGATTCATAATGCGCTTTTGTATCAATCGTTTTATGGGGCGGGCCCCAAATTGCGGGTCGAAGCTAACATCGGCCAGATATGAAATTGCCTGTTCGGTGGCTTCTATATTGAATTGTTGCTTTTTGAGCACTTTTTTAAGCTGTTCCAACTGTAGTCTTACTATCTGTTTGACATCACTTTTATCCAGAGGCAGGAACATGATCAGTTCATCAATGCGGTTGATGAATTCAGGACGAATGGTTTTTCGCAATAACTGAATGATCTCTTCACGCGTATCCTCAAAAACCTGGAATTTATTATCCTCATTTATGCCTTCATATCTTTCCTGGATAATATGTGACCCGAGGTTAGAGGTCATGATAATGATAGTATTCCTGAAATTGGCTGTCCTTCCTTTATTATCCGTCAGCCTTCCTTCATCCAATACCTGGAGTAAGATGTTGAAGGTATCAGGATGAGCTTTTTCAATTTCATCCAGTAACACCACAGAATATGGTTTTCTTCTTACGGCTTCAGTAAGCTGACCGCCCTCGTCATAACCCACGTATCCGGGAGGAGCGCCAATGAGACGGCTTACGGAGTGTCTTTCCTGGTATTCACTCATATCGATGCGAGTGATGGCATTTTCATCATTAAAGAGGAATTCAGCCAAAGCCTTGGCCAGTTCGGTTTTTCCTACTCCGGTGGTACCGAAGAAGACAAAGGAACCAATAGGGCGGTTTTCATCCTGTAAACCGGCCCGGCTTCTCCTTACAGCATCAGATACTGCCATAATGGCCTCTTCCTGTCCTACTACGCGTTTGTGGAGCTCTTCTTCTAGCCGCAGTAATTTGGCCTTTTCACTTTCCAGCATTTTGTTTACCGGGATACCGGTCCAGCGGCTTACTACATCGGCTACATCTTCTGCGTCTACTTCCTCTTTTATAAGAGGAGAAGTGGACTGCATGTCTGTTATCTGTTTTTCAAAACGACTTAATCTCTCCTCGGCTTCTTTGATTTTGCCGTAGCGTATTTCTGCTACTTTTCCATACTCTCCAGCCCTTTCAGCCTGCTCGGCCGCTAATTTCAGTTGCTCAATATCTTCTTTGGCTTTCTGAATACCTTCTACTATACCCTTTTCTTCCTCCCATTTAGCGTTAAGTGCCTTGCGTTCGTCATTTAACTCGGCCAGGTCTTTTTTAAGATCATTTTGTTTATCCTTGTCACCTTCCCGTTTAATGGCTTCCAATTCTATTTCCAGTTGCATGATCTTCCGATCGAGCATATCTATCTCTTCAGGCTTACTGTTGATCTCCAGTCGCAGTTTAGAAGCAGCTTCATCAATCAGATCGATCGCTTTATCCGGAAGGAAACGATCGGTTATATACCGTTGCGATAGTTCTACCGATGCAATAATAGCCTCATCTTTGATCCTTACCTTATGATGAGTTTCGTATTTTTCTTTAATTCCTCGTAGGATGGAAATAGCTGATTCAGCATCTGGTTCATCTACCAACACTTTTTGAAAACGCCTTTCAAGAGCTTTATCTTTTTCAAAATACTTTTGATACTCATTAAGGGTAGTGGCGCCAATTGCTCTTAATTCTCCTCTGGCCAAAGCAGGTTTTAAAATGTTAGCAGCATCCATGGCTCCTTCTCCACCACCAGCACCAACCAGGGTATGTATTTCATCTATGAATAAAACAATTTTACCATCGGATCCGGTTACTTCTTTTATTACGGCTTTCAGCCTTTCTTCAAACTCACCTTTGTATTTGGCTCCGGCAAGCAGGGCTCCCATATCGAGGCTGAAGATTTGTTTTTCTTTGAGATTCTCCGGTACATCACCTTTAATAATACGATGTGCCATCCCCTCGGCTATAGCCGTTTTACCAACTCCTGGCTCGCCTATCAGAATGGGGTTGTTTTTTGTTCTGCGCGAAAGTATCTGCAGTACTCTCCTGATCTCTTCATCTCTTCCAATTACCGGATCGAGTTTACCATTCTCAGCTAATTGGTTGAGGTTTTTGGCATATTTACCAAGGGCATTATAGCTATCTTCAGCACTGGCAGAAGTAACCCGGCTGTCTTTTCTCAACTCTTCTATTGAAGCTTTCAGGTTTTTTTCGTTGATGCCATTGTCTTTCATCAGGCGGGCTACATCATCATTCCCTTTTAGAATAGCCATAATGAGATGTTCCAGGGAAACATAATCATCATTCCACTCTTTGAGAGAGTTCAGGGCCCGGTTCACCGCTTCAGAAGCAGAACGGCTGAGGTAAGTATTAGCACCCTTTACCTTAGGGTAAGATTTTATAATCTGGTCTAGAGTCGTCTCAAATATGGAAACATTAACACTCAACTTTTTGAGCAAATAGGGGAGGATATTCTCATCTACCTGGAAAATCCCCTTCAACAAGTGGCTGGTTTCTATGGCCTGGTGCTGATTTTCCATAGCAATTTGCTGAGCCTGTTGGAATGCTTCCTGTGTTTTTATAGTAAATTTATTCAGGTCCATTATTGTTTTTTAGATCACAGGCGTCAATTTTGGTTCCAATGGGTAAAGATCAGATCAAAGATGACAATCTGACCTATTGAACTGATTTGTAGTGAAATAATGACATAAAAAAGCCCCGGTTTATATCCGGGGCTTTTATGTATCATAGATAAATGAGAATTTATTTGGCAACGACCAATTTACGGGTTAAGAGCTTGCCGTCAATTTCAATATTAACGAAGTAAACCCCGCTTTTCCAGTCAAAGGTATCCATAGAAATCTGGTGGCTTCCTTTATCAAGGCTCACCTCATTGTCATAAACAGGTTGCCCTACTACATTGAATACCTTAATATTGAGGTCTTTAGGACGATCTACGAATACAGGCAAGAAGGTTATATCCTTGGCCGGGTTGGGGGAAAGATCACCTATAAAGGTAGACTGGGATGGATTGTATTCATCACGGCCTATTCTAAACTGAGAAGGATCATTGGTCAGCTTCATACAGAACTGGTCTATCGCCCAACCTTTGTTTCCTATATCCCAGTCGGATTCAAAACGGAACCTGAATATAGCTTTAAAAGTGGTGTCAAAACTCAAGACATACCTGGCGGTATCCCATCCTGCTGAGTTGTCGTTCCAGCCTGGTTTAGTAACATCTAGTGCTGTAATAAACTGAGTATCAAACCAGTTTGCTTCTCCATGAAACCCTACAATTTGCCAGCTTTCACCCCCATCGAGAGATACTTCAAAGGTACCTCCATCGTGGTATCTTTCTGTTTCGTACCAATGGAAGAAGGTTACCTCGTAAGTCTCCGTACTATCAACGTCAAATACCGGAGTAAATAGGGACGACCTATCTCTTGATTTGTAATTGGAATCCAGATCTGTCATCCAGACACTGGTTCCGTTAAAGGCAGAATCGAACTGTACAGGAGCCCCTCTTTCCCAGGAAGTTGTTAAAGAGTCATAGGTATATGTATTAAAGGTGAGGAAAGGTATGGCATTATTATTATCCTCAAAATCGTTACAGTAGATAGTATCACCTGTCGCCTGATCAAAGTCGTAAATAGGCAGTACCTGTATAGTAGCATCAAGAGTATCGTCTACCGTAAGATTGTCCTGTTTAGCATTAGGCCTGGAAGTAATTACCTGAACCTGATGGGGACCGGGGGTGATATTATTCGTCCATTCCTCTTGAAAAACCACTTCTTCAGTTTCTCCCAGAGGGAATATGTTACTATAAGTAAAAGTTTCAGAATGGCCTGGGCCTCCAACAGGAACACCGTCTATTATAATTTCCAGTTTGTTTTCATCAAGCAACTTTGCTCCGGTGTTTCGGACAGTAACTTCCAATTGCTTAGGGAAAAACGGAATAGCTAAAGGGTTAACGGTTTTTACAGCAACTGGCCCGGCACTATTCTGGGGAGGGATATAGATCTCCAGATCATCAATGGCCCAGCCTCCACTGCCACCCGGCCCGGGTGGGTTAGTATTATCGTCTGAAACAAATCTGAACTGATAGATGAATTCACCGGCTCTCTCGTTAAATTCACTTAGAGGAAAAGCGGAATATATCCAGCCATTACTATTACCAAACCAGCCTGGTTCTTTGCCTAAAATATCTATACTGAGAGAACCATATTGACTATCGAACCAATTGGACGAAGGCAATTGATTACCGGGGTTATTGGGATCAAATATTGAAATATTTGCATTAATGATATCCTTTCCTATAGGTTTAAACTGACTGGGAGCAGCTACCTGGAATTCTACTGTACCGGCTACATTTCCCGAAGCTCCCATATCCAGGTATTGCCAGAATCTTAATTCAGCTGACACAATAGTGTCGAAATTGCTCAAGGCGGGGAACCTTAAAAGTTCGGTGGTACCGTCTATAAACGGGCCATCTAGATTAGTAACCCAGGCATTGGGAGAGCTGTGAGGCGTATTTATAGCACCACTACCGTTGGGAGTTCCCAACTCCCATTGCAAGAAACCACTGGTAGGGGCAAGATTTCTCACAATAAAGCCCGAGCTGTTAGCATTACAATTATCAAAATTGTCCTCAAAAGGAATCTGATATCTGCCGATACCGGAGAATATGCGGCATACCGTATCATTAAAGGCGTGAGTATCACCTGCAACGGAGGTGTAGGCACAAACCCTACAATCACCTACGGGTAAAACAGCCCCTGTACCGGTTAACTGCACGTTAGTAACCGATGAGTTGGGTGTAACAGTAATTGAAGAATTGAAGGAATAAGTAACGGGAATTCCCTGATTAGGGCCGCACAAAGGAGTTATATCCAAGTTGATCTGGGGATTAACCAGATTGGAGGTTCCGTAATTCCTAACCTCAACAAAAGGTTGAAAGGCGTCACCGGCAAAAATACCGTAAAAAGGCCTGTCTATTTCTACCACCCCACCATCGGAAGCAATGAGATCGTATATCATAATATTGTCTACGGCCAGATCAGCTTTATCACCGGCTGAAACATCCCGGGCGTGATTAAAACGCACCTTGATACTCTGACCGGCATAAGCACTCAAATCAACCCTATAGAAAGCCCAATCAGACAATTCAGCATTAAAAGGAACGGCACCCGGAAGAATAGTGTTATTTGGAATAGGGTTCCATGTTTCTTCGTCCTCCCCGGAAAGAGACACTTCTATGATAAGTTCCTTAATATCAATGCCGTACATATGATAATAGAAATCCATTACAGGGCTGGTCAATCCGGTGAGATCAATACAGAAAGAACGCAGAAAAGTTGAAATCTCACATGAACCTGCAGAAGCTCCGGTAGATTCAGTGTACATATATTTTCCATTGCGGTAATAGCCCGAGAAAGGCCCGGTTTCCCTCGTAGTGGTCAACTCTTCTCCACTGAGCCACTCGAAGTTATCGTCTAAACCGGTAACAGATGTAAAAAGCGGATCTCCGGTTTGATTGGTACCTACAACAGAGTTTTCAAAATCTACTACATAAGGAAAGGATGAGATGCTTTGCCCGTGATTGATCAGCGGACTTTTAATCGTATCATTTTCAGGAATGGTATCTCCCGGTAAATTGTTTATCCAGGCTGATATTACATAATTGTTAAAGGCAGAAAGATCAGCACCCGTACTAAAAGTGTGGTCTAAGGTATCTCCGGGCCCTAAATTAATACTTAGGGTTTCGGTAACCACCGAACCGGAATTTACCCTGTAAGCAACTGGAAGGGTTTTAATGGTGTCACATCCGCTATTTCTAATACCAACTGTTATTTGCTCGCTATTGGTGTAGTCGCATTTCCCGTTTAAAGGCTCAACGTATTTGAACATTTCCGCTTCAAATTGGGGAGGTTCATATAATCTGAGATCATCTATAGCCATATCACCTAAAGTGCCTCCTCCAGGTTGTGGAGTATTTTTAAAGCTGGTAAAACGAACCCTGACTATTTTACCATTAAATGGTTGAAGAGGTACCACTTCCCTTTTCCAATCATCGGTGGGTGAATTTTGCTGTTGGAAGCGGATTCTTTTATAGCGATTCCACCATGCAGGTGTAGTCGTACCTGTATCGATGTCGATGCGGAGAATTCCTATGTCTTCCCCATAAAAATGATAAAAGAATTCAAGCATTATGCAAGAA
>JANQHO010000163.1 GCA_028277105.1 Owenweeksia sp.
GCATAAAGCCCCAGGGGAAGGCAGCATAAAAGTGCCTTGAGTAAAGGTTTGAGCATGGTTAAAAAAATTAAAGTTTAGTATAAATGGAAAGGTGTGTTACTAGTCGTAGACAAAGACATCCTCGAATTGACCGTTGGCAACGGTGTACACGCTATCGCGTTGTTTATGATAGGCTTGAAATTGGAAGCGCCCCGAAATGCGCTTCCCTTCAAATTTATCGATGATTAACTCACCCATATTCAGAGCGTTAGTCTCTATCGTATCATTATAGTGATTAATATCTGTTACCCTTACTCCACCATAATTAAAATCTGAGAGGACGAATGACCCAACCTCAAGGCCCATGTTCACCCTGATATAGATACTCGAAAAACCTTTTCTAAGTTGATCGCTACAAGAATTTCTTGCTGAAAAAGAAAAACCATCACCTAGATTTTGAATTATTGTCCGGGCACTTTTAGAACCTGGAAGAGTGACGTTTGGGTAGCAGTCCCCCCAGAACTGCCCATTGATGGTACAGGTAGTCTCGCTCCAATAATAATCGGGTGGGTCATTGCCCTTGCCATTATCGTCTTTTTTACAGGCTGCGGACAGGAGTATAACCGCTATTAAAAGATATAAATGGCTGTATTTTTTCATGACTTTATATATGGTAAAGTTACTCAAGATTATAAACAAAAACATTATCAAATTTGCCATTGGCAATGACATACACACTATCCTTTTGTTTGTGATAGGCTTGAAAATGAAAGCGACCTGATATGCGTTTTCCCTCGAATTTATCAATGATTAACTCTCCTGTGTATGTTTCATTCGTTTCGATTGTATCGCGAGAAACTGTTGCTGTTAAACTGACCCCACCATAATGAAAATCTCCCAAAACATAACTGCCGACCTCTACATCAAAAAAGGTTCTGATATAAACCTCATAGACATCTGTTCTTCGTATATCACGGCAAAAATTTGCAGCCGAAATTAGTACACCATCACCTAAAAGTTGTGCCGATGTTTCCGCACTATGCCCCCCACGAATGAACATACTCGGCTCACAATCTCCCCATAATTGTCCATTAATGGTACAGGTGGTTTCACTCCAGTAATAGGCCGGGCGGTCATCATCATTGCCATTATCGTCTTTTTTACAGGCTGCTGGCAGGAGTATAACCGCTATTAAAAGATATAAATGGCTGTATTTTTTCATGACTTTATACATGGTAAAGTTACTGAAGGTTATAAACAAAAACATCATCAAATTTGCCATTGGCAATCACATACACACTGTCTTTTTCTTTGTGATAGGCTTGAAACTGAAAACGCCCTGAGATGCGCTTCCCTTCAAATTTATCAATGATCAGTTCACCGGTGTGCATGGGGTCAGTTTCTATTGTGTCCCGATAATTTGGAACACCTGACAACAATTGTACGCCTCCTTGATGAAAATCATTTAGTACAAAGTTACCTTCTTCAAGGGGGAATAAAATCCTCATATAAACATTGGCAATATCCATATGATCCACATCATTGCAAAGATTTGTCGCTTGAATCATAAACCCATTACCAAAAGACTGGGCCGAGGTTCGTGCACTGTTTAAGCCTGGAAGAGTGACGTTTGGGTAGCAGTCCCCCCACAACTGCCCATTGATCGTACAGGTCGTTTCACTCCAATAATAGGCAGGCCGGTCATCATCATTGCCATTATTATCTTTTTTGCACGAAGCCAGCAGCCCCAGGACAATAAAACATATAAGCAAATGTATAGAGCGTTTCATAGCCTAAAAGATAAGCGGTTTATGTATATAAACGGCTCCCTGACAGGGGCGGTTGGGTATCCAAAAAACAATGCAAAACTTATCGTAAAAACGATAACAAAAAAACAACGCGAAACTGTTGTTTTGCCGTTCGCGTTTTGAAAGTGGATTTTTACACCTGATCATATACGGTTTTTAAAGTCATCATCCGTTTCATATCGGAGTGATTATGGATCACCACTCAAATATAAGTATATTTTATAAACAAAAAGTATAGTGAGGAATATTTTGTCCTGCTATCTCTTCTCACGGCTTGTACAGGGCAATGTATAAGATAAACACCATACACAACCAATCCGTTGTATTGTGATCGTGCAAGAAACAACACCTTGTCCAAAATTCCATTATGGACAAGGATCAACGGCTGGTCAATTTGGGAAAACGGGTGAAATATCTGCGCACGGACAGAGGGCTCACTCAGGTCGATCTAGCCTCGCGTGTTAATAAAGATCAGCAATCCATTCAGCGTTTTGAAGCTGGACGAATTAATCCAAGCTACCTTTATTTGTGGGATATTGCTAAAGGCCTTGATATTACCTTAAGCGATCTAGTAGATGGCATTTAAAAGATCTAAGCCCATTTTTTAGCCCTTTCCCAGATCACATCCATTTCGGCCAGGGTCATTTCAGCTAGTGCTTTGCCCTCTTCTTTGGCTTTTTCTTCCAGGTATTGAAAGCGTTTGATAAACTTTTTATTGGTGCGCTCCAGGGCTGATTCTGCATCTATCTGAAGGAAACGGCTCAGGTTGATCATAGAAAAAAGCAGGTCGCCAAACTCCGCTTCCGACTGCTTCCTGTCACCCTGCTTAATCTCGTCTTTCAGCTCGTTCAGCTCTTCTTCAACTTTATCCCATACCTGTTGGGCATTATCCCAGTCAAAGCCCACCCCACGGGCTTTTTCCTGGATACGGGTGGCTTTAACCATAGCCGGCAACGACCGGGGTACCCCTTCCAAAACCGATTTTTTGCCTTCCTTGAGTTTCAGCTTTTCCCAGTTGGCCTTCACTTCCTCTTCCCCGGAAACTTCTACGTCTTCGTAAATATGAGGGTGCCGCTGTATGAGCTTTTCGCAAATGGCGTTGAGCACATCGGCTACGTCAAAAGCTTGTTTTTCCTCTCCTATTTTGGAGTAGAAAACCAGGTGCAGGAAGAGATCGCCCAGTTCTTTTTTAACTTCTTCCAGCTTGTTGTCCAGAATGGCATCACCCAACTCATAAGTCTCCTCGATAGTAAGGGGCCTGAGGGTTTCCATGGTCTGCTTGCGATCCCAGGGGCACTTTTCCCTCAGGTCTTCCATGATGTTCAAAAGGCGGGCAAAGGCCTGTAGTTTATCTTCCCGGCTGTTGTTCATGCTTATTCCTCTTCCGAAGACGAAGCTTCTTTTTCCTCTTCCTCTCCTTTTGTTTCTTCCTCTTCTTCGGGAACTATCATCCCGTATTCGTGCAACAGATTATACCAGCTAAACAGTTTTTTGAGGTCAGAATGGTATACCCGGCCTTCGTCATAATCCGACAGGATCTCCATCATATAACTTCTCAATTTAGCAGGATCTTCCTTATGGCTGATAGTAGTTCCGTAGTCTTCTTTATCGGCTATTTTTTTAAAAACATCGGCAAGGGCTACTTCTTCATCATGGGTATAGATCGCTATGTCTTTTAAAGAGCTGATGTTATTGGACGATGAAACGGGAAAGCGCTTACTGCCGTCAAGGGTTTCCACTATCACCCCTCCCCTGCTTTGCGCCACCAGCTTGTAAAGCCCCGGCTTCCCACTGATGGATAGTATCTCTTCTAAATTCATAATTATTGATTAGCATTAGTAACTCCTTCAGCCTTTTCCATCCACTGCTTTACCTTATCCAGGTCTGTGGTATTGGAATCGGCCAGGAGATCTTTCAAATGGTAGGCATCATTAGCCAAAGGATGGTTGGGGTATTTTTTTAGAAAACTGCCGTAATACCGGATAGCCTTGGCTTTTTTTTGCAGGTTTTCATCGTAGGTAAAGCCAATCATAAAAAGGGAACGGGCCGCCTGGGGGTGTTCCGGGTAGTTTTCAATGATCAACTGATAGCGGGCAATGGCTTCCATTTCCCTTTGGGGTTGTACCCGCAGTATATCGGCTGAACGCTGTAAATAATAAGGCGTTATAGAGTCACCGGGATTTTGTTCAGCAAATTCTCCATAGGCCCTAACCAAGGAAAAAGCCAGGGAAGTATCCACAACATTGCTGTTTTTGGCCTCCTCTTCCATGGCCTCAATTTGTGTGCGCAGGGACTCCTGTGGCTGGCAGGCGACTACTACAATTGATATTATGGCAAAAAAGCTTTTCATTTCTGATGGGGAAACTTCATTTTATAGCTAACAGAAACTTTTCCTTTAGCAATATTATTGAGCTTGGTTTTTAGTACACGCTTCCTTAAAGGAGACAAATAATCCGTGAAAAGGATGCCTTCTATGTGGTCATATTCGTGCTGAATAACACGAGCCTTCAAACCCTCGTATTCTTCCTGCTGCTCTGCAAAATTCCGGTCAAAATAACGGATGGCTATTTTTTCTGGACGATCTACGTCTTCCCTTACATCAGGTATACTCAGGCAACCTTCATTAAAAGCCCATTCTTCTCCCTTCTCATCCATGATCTCAGGGTTTATAAAGACTTTTTTAAACTCCCTTAAACCCTCATCGTCTTCTTCATCTTCTTCTACAAAACCTGTAGTATCTACTATAAAAAGCCTTATCGGTTTCCCTATCTGCGGAGCGGCTAGTCCTACCCCACTGGCTTTGTACATGGTTTCAAACATACTGTCTATCAGCTCTTGTAAACCGGGATAATCCTTGTCGATATCTTCTCCTCTTTTGCGAAGGACCGAATCTCCGTATGCTACTATGGGTAAAATCATGAGTGCTGTTTGCCGCAAAAATAACAAATGAACAACTACCTGCCTTGCAGATAAGATTGTAATATAATAGCGGCACTGATCTTATCTATTTCTCCTTTTTGCTGTCTTTGCTTCTTTTTCATTCCTGTTTTGATCATCGCTTCACTAGCCATTTTACTGCTAAAGCGTTCGTCTACCAATATCACCGGTATGCCGTTGAATTTCTTTTTGAGTTGAATGACAAATTTCCTTACCCGTTCTGAATTATCGGAATCTCCCCCATCCAAATTAAGGGGATCACCAACAACTATTTCCGCAAAACCCTCTTCTTCATTGAGTTGTTGGAGATAGTTGATCAATTTATCCGTAGCTATTGTTTCTTTAGGTGAAGCTATGATCTGCAAATCATCTGTTTCAGCTATACCGGTTCGTTTACTTCCTATGTCTAAGGCAATGATTTTTGTCAAAAGGCTTCTTATTTTTGGCCAAATTTAAAGGATAGCCATGAAGGATCTACAGCAAATTATAGAACAAGCCTGGGTAAAGCGGGAAATGCTGCATGAAAAAACTACGATTGAAGCCATAGAAGCTGTAATAGAAGAAGTTGATAAAGGCAGGCTTAGATGCGCTGAACCTTCTGCTAATGGCTGGCAGGTTAACGAATGGGTAAAGAAAGCGGTTATACTTTACTTCCCCACTCGCAAAATGGAAACATTGAAGGCCGGTCCCCTGGAGTTTCACGACAAAATTCCTTTAAAAGAAAACTACGCTGAATTGGGGATCAGAGTAGTTCCTCATGCCGTTTCACGTTACGGAGCCTATGTTTCCAAAGGAGTGATCATGATGCCTTCCTACGTTAATATTGGCGCTTATGTAGACGAGGGAAGCATGGTAGATACCTGGGCTACCGTAGGCAGCTGCGCCCAGATAGGAAAAAATGTGCATCTGAGTGGAGGAGTAGGTATTGGCGGTGTATTAGAGCCAGTGCAAGCAGCTCCGGTAATTATTGAGGATAACTGTTTTATAGGTTCACGCTGCATAGTAGTAGAAGGTATGCACATTGAAAGTGAAGCGGTGCTGGGAGCTAATGTAGTCTTAACGGCCTCTACCAAAATTATAGACGTAACGGGAAGCAAACCCAAAGAGATCAAAGGCCACATACCAAACCGTTCGGTAGTAATTCCGGGTAGTTATACCAAAAAATTTCCCGCTGGGGATTTTAATGTCAGTTGTGCTTTGATCATTGGAAAACGCAAAGAAAGTACAGATAAAAAAACCTCGCTCAACAGCGCTTTACGGGAATACGGGGTTTCCGTTTAATGCTATTTCAGTTCAACATCATCCTGGAGGAAGCGTATTCTTCTCTTTTTGGGAGTGGCCCTGAAAACCACCTCTGAATCTGACTCAGCCTTTATCTCAACCTGTTTGATGTTGGCGTCAAGAGTATAATCATCTTTCCATCCTGTAGGAACGACTTTCACATTCCAAATACCGGGGGTCAATATACCATATTCAAAACGCCCTTTGTTATCGGTAACCGTTACCTTTTGCTCTTTTTCATTGGTAAAGTAGATCATGGCCTTGCGGCCCTTTTTCTCTTTGGTATTGACTCTTCCGGGGGCTTCTTCCCGGCTGAAAACAATCCTTCCTTTGATCTTTCCGCCCTTAACTACCTTCCCGTATATCTCTACCGTGTCTCCCTCAGTTACAGCTATGGTAGTGAACAGGCTCTTGTCTACCATTTCATAGGGGCCGAAAGACCTTTGATCGATGGTCATATTGTACGTTCCTACCGGTATATTCTCAAAAACAAAATTCCCTTTGTTGTCAGTAATGGCAGTATGACCATTTAACCTTACGGGTAAATAATTCACTTTGGCACCACCTTCGGAAATGATCCTTCCCTTTACTTTTCCGAAGCTATTCTTTTTGCGAATGGGTACTCCAAAATTGTATTTGTAGCGGGCCGATATAAAAAAATCTGTTCTGTCTGTAGTAAGCCTTAACAGGGTATAATTAAAACTTGCGTTCACCGAATGATTGTCGTTGAATCTCCAATCAGTATCCCAGGTAAAGAGATTTCTGTTTTGAGTGTACTCTTCCCGTAAGTAATTGGTTTGAGCCTTGAGGCTGGTAGAAAAATTCTTATTCCTGCGGTAGCTGGCTTCTCCACCAATTATTAATATTAACTCTTGCGAGTCTTCGGTATAACGCACTGTATTGAGCAATTGGGAATTTAAACCAAAGGATATTTTCTTACTCAGGTTGTAACTGAGCTGAGATTGCAGGTTAAACTGGTCAAAAAAGTTATTACCTTCTATCCTGAAGTTTCTGGCTCTTCCATACTCCAGGGCATTGTACAGGTTCCAATTTTCTTTTCTGAAACGGTAGGCAAGCCTGAATACCTGTTCTTCGTAATTAAAGCGATTTTCTCTTAAACGGTCGCTGCGGAACCGCTGGATAGCAAATACAGACACCCGGTGGCTGGGGGATATCCGGTAGTCGATCCCTGCGTTGTAATTTCTCGAATAGGGAGATGCAATATACAAGGTATCCAATGAAGGATTGACATTGTTGATGTTGGTTCCAATAGAGAAAGTAAAGCGATCTAATTTATAACGGACATTAGAATTCAAGAAAACAGAATTTTGATAAAAACCATAATAGTTTTTATCGGCATAAAGGAGATCTACGAAATAACTCAGGTTATTCAAATTGTGCATAACCCCTGTTTGAAGGGCATATCCGGTGGTATTGTCAGAATTGACAGAACTTGAAAGTTCCGAAGTGAGTAAAAAGTTCTGCTTGTAGTTGTAATTGAATGTCCCCCCGGAAATTATTGACCTGCTTTCATCGGTAAACCTTTTAACAAAGCTGTATCCTTTACCGCTTATACTGGAATCTATGCTGAAATTGGTATACACACCCATCGCATCGTTGATATCGGCAAAAAAGCGGGCTTTCTGATAAAAAGATCCTATGGATACGTTCTTAAATTTCTTCTCAAAATCCAAACCGCGTCCAAAACGGTTTTCTTCGGCAAGGCGTGATACCCTAAGGGTGTAATCCCCGGCCGTTAGATCAGCTTCACTGCTGGTGATCTTGAGGTAATATTCATCAAAATTGCTGAAAAGGGCTACATCCTGACGGTCCGGAGTCCTTATGAGATATTCCATTTCGATGCCTTTAGCCGTATCGATCTCACCGCTTCCCCTGGCTTCGATCTGAAAGGCATCAGCATAAGGTTGAGAGGTTTGGCGCCCGAGGTAAATAAGACCAATTTCCGTAGGCATGCGCTCGTAAATATCTACCTCCTTATTACTCAATGGAACTACTTCCACAGAGAGAAACTCAGACTTTTGTTGTCCGCCATATATGTAATCCAGGCGGTAAATACTATTTTCATTTTTTATGGCTCTAGCATTTGAGTAGGCCTCTCCTTCAAGCGTAACACTTTCGCCTGGTAATATGGTAAGAGGCTGGCCATTGCCAATCATACCGTTCTCCAGTTTCAGATCTACCAGTTCAGGGGTATTTCCGCTATTGCGCACCAAGGTTTTAAAGTGAATGGTATCTCCCGCCACTATCATACCCGGCAGTTCATAAACGGAAACCTTTATATTTTGAACAGAATCAATGGAAACCGGAACGGTAAAAAATTCCGTTTCTTCATTTTCTCCCTGCATCAAAATACCGATCTGCTGATCACCGGGGAGACAATCCCTGGGTATTTTCAAAGATAAAAGAAGGCTTTTCTTTTCGTAGCCTCTAAAGGTAACATCCCTGGAAGCAGTAATAACTTGCCATTTAGAAGGTAGCTGATAATCTACCTGATAGCGGATCGTATCTTTTTTTTGATGGGTAAAGGATATGGGTACTGTAAGAAGACTGCCCGGTGCAGAAGATATTTTCTTCTTGCCCGAAAAAACCAGTCCACTTCTTTCACCTCCCTCTCCTTCTGGTGAAGCTGCATTGAGAAAAGAAAAAGCAAGTAGGAGTATTGGTAAACAGAGGTATTTAATTTTTCGTATCAAGACTGACGTTTAACCCGAATACATCTTCCCCGCCAGAGTCAGCGATGATGACCCCTTTATAGATTTTACCCTCTTCAAGCTCGAGCGGAACCGAAAACATTTTACAATATCCAGGGTAAATCTTTTGGGCTTTTACCTTCACTTCCGTTACCAGATCATCATTGGTGTCATAAACCTGGATCATAAGTTCCGGTTTTTGAAGCTTGGTCCCTTCATTTGTTACTTCTAAATGAACTTGTTTCGATTCCTTTTGGTAATCAACCTGGGTGAATTTTAAAAGTCCGACACCCTCACCTATATTGGTGATCAATTGTACAGCATACCTGATCTTAGTTTTCACAGAAAAATTTTGTATCAGATTTGCCGTATCCAGATCGTCTACCACTTCTACAAAAACCACCGACCAATAAGTCCCTTCCAATTCATAATTGTCAGGCACATTAAAATTATAATTAACCCGGCTTCTGGAATTAGGAGATATGGTAATTTCAGTTACTCCCAGTTCGAGCCACTCAGCATTGGATCTTTCCATTTCACCCGGATCGGTAAAAACAGATTCTCCTTTACAATTGTGGGAAAAATCATTAATGTATATTCTAACTCTTTGCTCTTGATCGGTAGGATTTTCAAGGCCGATGTAGCCACTCTCGATCATCCCTCCCTGCATCTCGTGAATATGGGTAAGCCCGTTTGTGACGATAACATTAGCCCTGGCAGAAAACGCCAAGGCTAATGTTAAAAATATTGTGAAAACTGGCTTCTTAGTCACTTCTGCTACAATAATGGATTAATTATCGCTAAGAGTGTAGGTTACTGTTACAGTAGTCGCTTCATCAAAATCGAGGTCGGAATAGTTTCCGCCACTTGCCAAATCCAACGTGTAAGTTAGCTGATGGCCATTGCTCGCTCCGTCACCGGTATAGCAACTACCAATAGTAGTGATAATGTTCTGACCGGTTCCGCTTAACGTTAAAGCAGACCCAGCAGCAGTTCCTACTGATCCATCACCGTTACCCGCATCTGCAGCGGCCTGAACTTTAAGGTCTAATCCTCCGGGAAGTGTTCCCGCGCTAACAGCTACTGATACAGTCCTGGAAGATTCCGTTGAACTTCCTATTATGGAAGAATAATTGATCCATAAGGAATTGTCAGAAGATCCAAAGGTCACAGGATCCCCCGCTTCGGTAGGAATGGTACCACCTAAATTAATACTGGCTCCACCCTCAATATCGAGTAATGCTACTTCAGGAATAGCTATCACTATGTCGTGGGTCGCATCATTGTCATCCTGTGCAAAAGCAACAGTTGAAAGGCCTAGAGAAGCAATTAAGATTGCAATTGATAGTTTTCTCATCGATTTAATTCATTTAAGTTTTTAATTGCAGTCATAAAGACAAGCTGTATACCAAAACTTTTTTTGATATGACCAACTACCCAGATAGACAAGATTAAAATTGGACATACTTTTAAGATTAGGCGTTACTTTAACATTTAGTTAAAATACAGAATGTGGTTAAACTGCTGTTTTTCAATTATTTATAAATTAATGGTGCAAATTTAATTATATTTTAACTCCCTCTGTTAGTAAAAAACAAATGTCTACTATATGTCTCGCATTTAGCTTGTTCACTCTTCAAATATGGTTTGATTTTTTCCCTTTTTGGGAATAATCATGCCAAATCAAGAGTAAAAGGGATACCTTAGAAGTATATCTGAGTAGAAAAAACCGATAAAAGAAAGACTAAAGGGGTGAGGGCATTAATTGTCACTTAGGATGTAAGTAACCGTTATGCTAGAGGTTTCATCAAAATCAAGACTCGAATAGGCATTGCCGGAAGTCCTGTCTAATGTGTAGGTGATTTGATGTCCGTTTCCGCTACCACTACCTGTGTAACAGCTGCCTATGGAACCGATAAGAGTCTGCATGGAATTAGTTAATGTAAGCTGGGAAGTTGGGACTCCCACCGACCCTCCTCCGTTTCCGGCATCCTGGGAGGCCTGTACTTTAATTTCAACTCCAGAAGGTATATTTCCCGAACTCACAGCAACTGAAACTGTGCGGGCTGGATCTGACGAACTTCCTATGATAGATGAATAATTGATCCAAATACTGTTATCCATTGCTCCAAAAGTAACTGGATTTCCTGCTTCAGTAGGAGCAGCTACTCCCAGGTTAATGCTTCCATTTCCTTTAATGCCTAATAAAGCCACTTCGGAGATGCCGACATTGATCTCGTGACTGCCGTCATTGCCGCTCTGAGCTAGTAAAGCTGGTGAAAAACTTGAAAGAATAAGAATAATTGCCAGTACTTTCCACATCTCCATTTTTATTCCCGCAACAGTATTGTACATTCTTTGTAGTATTATTCTTAATAAGTATTAGTTTTAAATTATGACTCCCTTTATAATATGTTGAGTGTAAGGGATTACTAGTCAACTAAAAAGCTTTTAGAACGGGTGCAATTTAAATAAAGTAGGATTATTCTGCAAGAATTATCTTACAAAAACAAAATATTTATCTGATGTGGAGTAGTAATAATAGATTCTAATAATGATTTAATAACCACAAAATCAGATCATTAAAAAATAATATACACAATAAGTAATATGGTATTTTTTATCGCAAATTCAACTTCAAACCATCAAATGCAAGGTTTTTACCCTCGGGTAGCAGCCTGTTATTGTCAGAATATTTTCCCATTTGGTGACTTATATGAGTAAAAAGGGTCTGTTCTGCTTCCAATTCATCAGAAAGTTGAATGGCCTCACTAAGAGAAAAGTGAGAATGGTGCTTTTCTTTGCGAAGAGCATTTAACACCAGGTATCGGCTCCCCTTTATCTTTTCCTTTTCTTGTGCGGCTATCTGATTGGCATCCGTTATATAGGTAAGATCCTGTATCCTGAAACCTAGCACCGGCATATCGGCATGCATAAGGTGTATGGGTAATAGAGTAATATCTCCGATCGTAAAAGCTTCTTCCCCAATAGTAACCATTTCTAGGCGAGGGACTCCGGGATAATCTGCATTGTTAAAAATGTAAGAGTATTGTTCCCTGAGCCTGGTCTGTACCCGTGTACTGGCATATATTTTTACGGCTTTTCCCTGGATAAAGTTTATTGCCCGTATTTCATCCAGCCCGGCTGTATGGTCCATGTGTTCATGGGTAAATACAATGGCATCAAGCCGGTCTACCTTTTCTCTCAACATCTGCTGCCTGAAATCCGGGCCGGCATCGATGCATACTTTTGTCGTATCGCTTTCTACCAGTAATGAGCTACGCAACCTTTTGTCCCTCTCATCAGCGGAGGCACAGACCGGACATTTACAACCTATGAGGGGAATACCCTGGGAAGTTCCAGTACCCAAGAAAATAAATTTCATGTGTATATAGTTTAATTTTCAGCGGTCACATGCCTGTGTGCTGTAATACCAGCACTTTGGCATGAAGGCATAAAATATCCTTAACCGCGTTTTTAATTGAAAATGAACGATTTGTAACCACAAATCCATCTTCTTTTTGCATAACGCTGGCTTTACGGGCGTTTCATTTTATAACATTTCATAAACAACTGGATATGTAATCCGTTTCAAAAATAAATGAAGAACGTTAAGCATTGGCTTTGCTTACTTTCTACCTTTGTGTCATAGTCTAATCCTAATAAATCCGAGATGGAACGCATAGTTCTCACTTCTACACAGAAAGCTCTTAAGATCAACCTCAACGAAAATATCTACGGCACTTTTGCAGAAATTGGAGCCGGCCAGGAAGTAGTACGGCATTTTTTCAGGGCCGGAGGGGCTTCGGGAACTGTGGCCAAAACCATGTCGGCTTATGACAAAGATTTTTCCGATGCCATTTATGGGAGGGAACACGATGGGCGCTATGTAACGGAAGACAGGCTTAGAAAAATGCTGGATCACGAATACGGCTTGATCGTAGAACGCCTCAGCCGGGATAAGTATCCCGATAAATGTTTTTTTGCCTTTGCCAATACCGTGGCCACTATCAATTTTACCAAAAAGTTTAAAGGACACGGTTGGATGGGATTGCGCTTTCAATTAAGACCTGGTCAGGAACCCAACGATGTGATCTTTCACATCCGTATGAAAGAAAATGAAGCCTCTCTACAACAGGAAACTATAGGTGTTATGGGGGTAAACCTGATCCACGGTTGTTTTCACATCAGAAATAATGCGGAAGAACTATTGCGTTCGTTATATGACAATATTGCCAAGTACAAGATAGAGATCGATATGATCCATTTTGAGGGACCGGAATTCAAAAATGTAGATAACCGTCTTATGTCCTTACAGCTCATTAAAAACGGCATGACGGATGCAGTGATCTTCGGCCCTGAAGGCAAGAATATACTACCTGCCGCTTTGTTGTACAAAAAGAATGTTCTCGCTTTACGAGGTAGTTTCCGTCCTGCTACCAAAGTAAATATCGATATGATCAAAAAAGGTATGGGCTACTTTATGAAAGAAAAAAAGGTAGAACGGGACAATATGGTAGTATTGTTTGAAATTACCCTTAATAACCTTAAAGCTGAAGGCGAAATCGATGAACAGGATTTTCTGGACCGGGCAGAGATTCTGTGCTCCCTGGGACAAACAGTACTTATCTCCAATTACCAGCAATACTATAAGCTGGTAAAATACTTTACACACTATACCCAGGAAAGGATGGGTCTGATCATGGGAGTTACCAACCTGAAAGAGCTTTTTGATGACATTTACTACCGGGAGCTGCCAGGCGGCATACTGGAAGCCTTTGGAATTCTTTATTCCTCCGACCTTAAATTATATGTTTATCCATCCCAGCCCACAACAGATGCTCCCCTGGAGACTTCTCAAACCGCAAAGATACACCCCCGTTTGAGACCTCTATTTGATTACCTGATATTTAACCGGAGGGTTATCGACATTGAAAATTACGATCCGGATATATTGCAAATCTTTTCCCGCGATATACTTAAAAAGATCAAAAACGGGGAATCGGGATGGGAAAAGGCTCTTCCTGCCTACGTAGACAATATTATCAAGGATAAGAAACTATTCGGCTATGAAGCTCCTCAAGAAGAGGAAGAAAAAACTGAAAAAAGTGAAGCTTAGGGCAAAGGTTGATTTAATTCTTTAAGCGCTTCTACCATAACATCTATTTCCTGTTCAGTATTATCCTTGCCCATGGAGATGCGTACTACCGGATACTCCGCAGCGGGTGTTACAGCACTTATTACGTGTGAGCCCTGTAAGCTACCGGAAGCACAAGCACTTCCTCCTGAAACAGCTATTCCTTTGAGATCGAGGTTAAAAAGCAACATATTGTCATTCTTTAACTCCGGGAAGCCGATACTCAAAACCGTGTAAAGGCTCTTATCGAGGTCAGCACTCATGCCATTGAAGATTGCAGTAGGTATATCGCTCTTAATCTTTTCAATAAGATGTCTTTTGAGAGATAATATATGAGCCTTCTCCTCTTCAAGTTTAATAAGACATTGTTCCAAAGCTGTTTTCAATCCGGCCAAACCGAGAATATTTTCTGTACCTCCTCTCATGTTGCGCTCTTGGGCTCCCCCGGTTATGAAAGAAGCCACCTTCACATCCTTATTAATAAAAAGGAAGCCTACTCCTTTAGGGCCGTAAAACTTGTGGGAAGAAGCCGTTATAAAATCAACCGGTAAATCTTCCAGGTTGAGATCGAAATGTCCTACGGTTTGAACGGTATCAGAATGAAATAAAGCTCCGTATTGGCGGCACAGGGCTCCTGTCTGGACAATATCCAATAGATTTCCAATTTCATTATTACCGTGCATGAGAGAAACGAGGGTAGGCTTTTCATCTTTTAGTAAATCTTCCAGGTGATTGATATCTACTTCACCTTTGGAGTTCACTTTTAGCAATTGCAGTTCAACCTGGTAATTGCGCTGTATGTATTCGGAAGTGTGTAAAACAGCATGGTGTTCAAGCGGGGAAGTAATGATCCTTTTTATTCCCAGATCCCGCACGGGAAGTATCAATGCAGCATTATCCGCTTCAGTGCCGCCAGAGGTAAAAACAATCTCTCCGGTATGGCAACGCAAACTTTGAGCTATATACCTCCGGGTATCTTCAACTATTACCCTGGCTTTTCTGCCGTATTGATGAGTAGAAGAAGGATTGCCAAAGGGACCTTCCTCGATCAGCTCCATCATTCTTTCCTTTACTTCTTTACGAAAAGGAGTGGTAGCAGCATTATCTAAGTAAATAGGAGTAAAAGACATTAATCAAAAATATCACTCACTTCAACCGGTCGATTAAGCTCATTCGCATTGCCGTAGTATTCATTATTGGTTGGTTCATAATGATACGACCGGGCCCATTCTACACCGTTTTCAGCTATTGCTGATATGCTTTCCAATACATAGTCCAGTTCATCATCCCTCATGGTGGGGTGTAATGACAACCTTACCCAGCCCGGTTTACCCGTCATATTGTTATTGCTGATATTGCCGGTAATACGGGAGGAGTCCTCTTCATCCATGCTAAACAAGTAATGGCAATAGGTACTGGCACACGACCATCCCCCCCTTACCTGTATACCAAAGCGATCGTTGAGCAACCGTACTACTAAATTATAGTGTAGTTGATCAATATTGAAGGAAATAGCTCCTATGCGGTCAATGTTGAGATCGCAACTACCTATTATACTCACATTCTTCACCTGGCTTAAAACACCAACCGCTCTGGCGATCAATTCTTCTTCTCTCTGCCTTATCCGTTCTACTTGCATTTTTTCCTTTAAACGAATGGCAAGGGCAGCCCTTATCGTTTGCATAAACCCGGGAGTACCTCCATCTTCCATGGTCTCTATATCATTAGTGTAGCCGTATTTGCCCCAGGGGTCAGTCCATTTAACATTTCCCCCACCTGGTACAGTAGGTGTTCCCTGATGAAGTTTTTTGTCAAAAACCAATATCCCACAGGCTCCGGGGCCTCCCAAAAACTTATGGGGCGAAAAACAAATAGCATCCAGTTTACGGGCTGGGTTTTCCGGATGCATATCGATAGCTACATAGGGTGCTGAAGCTGCACAATCAACCACACAAATGCCATCGTTCTCGTGCATAATCTCAGCTAATTCATAATAAGGAGTAGCAATACCGGTAACATTAGAGCAGGCGGTAAAAGCGCCTATTTTCATTTTGCGATCGGTATATGGCTTTATAGCCTGCCGGAGCATCCCTGGGTCAACTAACATATCCTTACCCGGGGGTAAGACCACTACTTCAGCCCCGGTCTCCATCCACGAAACCTGATTGGAATGGTGTTCCATGTGAGTAATAAAAACAACCGGGCGTTCCGTAAGGTCTTTTGCACCACTCTTACCAAATCCTTTAAGGCCAATGATCTCCTGAAGACGCATCAGGGCTCCGGTCATTCCGCTGCCAACGGTAACCAGCACATCGTCTTCCCCGCCATTAACATGCTCCTTTATTATTCTCCTGGCTTCTTTATAGGCCTTGGTAATTTTTTGGCCCGTATAGCTGGAATAAGAATGGGGGTTGCTGACGTAGGGCCCCAGTGTTTCACAAAGTTTCTCCTCTATAGGGCGATAAAGCCTACCGCTGGCAATCCAGTCGGCATAAATGATTTTCTTCTCCCCAAATGGCCCTGTGAAGCTTTCATCAATACCGATAATACCTTTCCTGAACTCTTCAAAACAGGTCTCAAGACTTTCTTCCACTTCTTTCATACGCAATCATTTTAATTTGCCAACTCGTTCAATTTTTCAATAAACTCCTGTCCCAGTTGCTCTGCCCTTTCTTTAGATTTGGCTTCGGTATATATCCTTATAATAGGTTCGGTATTGGATTTTCTCAAATGTACCCACTCCTCGGCAAAATCTATTTTCACACCGTCTACTGTAGATACTTCTTCATCTTTGTGATCCCGGTGTACCTCTTCCAAAAGGGCGTCCACATCCATACCGGCTTCCAACTGTATTTTATTTTTTGCCATGAAATAAGCCGAATAACCAGCTCTAAGTTCGCTTAATCTTTTACCGGAACGGGCAAGATGGCTCAATATAAGCGCCACACCCACCAGGGCATCACGACCGTAGTGCAGGTCTGGCACAATTACACCACCATTACCTTCTCCACCTAAAACGGCCTTTTGGGCTTTCATCATTTCTACCACATTGACTTCCCCAACTGCACTGGCAAAATAGGATTGGCCCTTTTGGTTAGCCAGGTCGCGTAAAGCACGGCTGCTGGAGAGGTTACTCACCACCGGGCCTGGCTGCTGATCCAGGTAGTAATCTGCTACTGCAACCAAAGTATATTCTTCGCCAAACATTTGTCCGTTATCCATTATCAAGGCCAGACGATCTACGTCAGGATCTACCACTATTCCCAGGTCGCAGTTTTCTTCGGCTACTGTTTTCATAATATCACCCAAGTGCTGTTCCAGGGGTTCAGGGTTGTGGGGAAACTGCCCGTTAGGTTCACAATAGATTTCAACTATCTCTTGAACCCCTAACCTTTTAAGCAAAGCGGGGATAGCAATCCCTCCGCTGCTGTTAACAGCATCTACCGCTACTTTGAGATCAGACTTCTGTATGGCTTCAACGTCTATATATGGTAAATTTATTATGGCTTCAATATGCTTGTCCAACATTCCTGTATCCAGGTAAACTTTGCCCAGGCTTTCTACTTCCGCAAATTCAAAATCTTCCTTTTCAGCTAGCTCCAGAATTTTTTTCCCATCCCGAGAACTTAAAAACTCCCCTTTCTCGTTCAAGAGCTTTAGGGCATTCCATTGCACCGGATTATGTGAAGCCGTGAGAATAATTCCACCGTGAGCTTGTTTAAAAACCACCGCCATCTCTACCGTAGGTGTAGTAGATAAACCCAGGTCGATGACGTTTATACCCATGCCCGTAAGGGTGTTTTGTACCAAAGACTGTATCATTTCCCCGGAAGGGCGGGCATCCCGTCCTATTACAACCGTGAGCTCTTTACTACTTGTCGATTGGCGCAGCCAGCTACCGTAAGCTGAAGCAAATTTAACTGCATCAAGAGGTGTAAGATTATCACCGGGTTTACCCCCGATAGTACCGCGTATACCGGAAATTGATTTAATTAGGGTCATTTATTGGATCAAAATTTTGATAAAGAGCAAAGATATAAAACCGCTAATGAGAGCTCCGCCAAAACAAAAAAACAACTTCGTGTTAATTAATTTGTGAAAAACGGTCAAGGTGGTCTTAACTTTGCGGTTTATTATTGGATAATTTTAGGAAAACAATTCGGTACTGCTCATGTACAATGACGATGAATTCTTGGATCCTGCCCCTTTAGTTAACCGCTTTGAAAATATGCTCAAAAAAGAGGAGGAGTTCTTTTTTGACGTAGAAGAATTTGAGGCCATATCCGATTATTATTATGAATCGGGTAAGCTCTCCAAAGCATTGGAAGTAATTGAATTTGCTTCCCGCCAACACCCCTATTGTTCCTCATTTATCATCCGCAAAGCGCAGTACCACACAGCTAATGACGATATTAAGCAGGCTTCTGAGGAATTGGATAAACTGGAGGAGATAGAACCCGAAAGTTATGACCTGTTTATGGCCCGGGCAGCCTTGTACAGCAAGCAAGGGCAACATCAGAAAGCCATTACTTTTTTCAAACAATCACTTAAGCTGACCGACTACCCCCAGGATGTTTGGCCGGTAATCGCCATAGAATATCAGATGGCCGGGAATTATGAAATGGCTTCTAAATTTCTGAAGCTGACTTTGGAAGAAAACCCGGAAGATGAAATAGCCATTTACAACATTGCCCTTTGTTTTGATCTGCTTGAAAAAAATGAAGACGGGATTTCTTTTTTCAAAAAATTTATAGATAATAACCCTTACTCTGAGATTGCCTGGTATCATCTCGGTATACTTTATGCCAAAACCAAAGAATACGATAAGGCTATTAAGGCCATCGACTATGCCCTGTTAATAGATGAATATTTTACAGCGGCCTATTTCGAAAAAGCCCGGATTCTGGAAAGAACTTACCGTTATCAGGAAGCAGCTGATACCTATGAGCTGAGTTTTGAATACGATGGTCCCACTGGTTTCTCTTACTATAAGATTGGCTTGTGTTACATGAAACTACACAAAGAAAGCAAGGCCATTTCTTACTTCACCAAAGCCATTCGTGAAGATGCCGATCTGGATGAAGCTTTTTACGAACTGGCTCTGTTAATGGACGACAGCGACAAAAAACACGAAGCCGTTCATTACATTAAGAAGGCTTTAAAACTAGACCCTGACAATTGCGATTACCTGTATACCAGCGCTGAAATTCACAAAAGAGCGGGTAAGCTGGATGAAGCCGAACTGATATACCAGAAAATGATCGAGTTAGGTTATATCGATCCTGATGTATTTATCGATTATGCCGAATTGCTGTTTGACCTTTGTGAGTTTGACGAGGGTATGGAAATACTCTACCAGGGTATACAACTAAATCCTGAATCGGCTGACATGAATTACCGCCTGGCGGGGTATCTTTTTACCCTGCAGGAAAATGATGAGGCATCCATTTATTTTAAAAAAGGGCTTAGTTTAGACAACGACCGCAAATTTTACTTTTTTGAGCTCTTCCCCAAGCTGGCAGATCACCCGGCAATTGTTTCTATTTTAGAACTCTAAGTGTTCTTAGCGCTTTTTTAATTTTCTTTGCGGCAAAATATACATATGTCGCGAGTATTTCTCTTTTTAAAAGGTATGGCTATGGGGGCAGCAGATATTGTTCCAGGGGTTAGTGGTGGAACCATTGCCTTTATAACCGGAATTTATGAAGAGCTGATCCTATCCCTTAAGTCTATTAATGCAGTAGCTGTTCGCAAACTTTTTAAAGAGGGTATCTTATCGGCCTGGCAACATATTAACGGTAATTTTTTAGTTGTTCTTTTTTCCGGAATATTGGTCAGCCTTTTAAGTTTAGCTAAAGTGTTGAGCTATTTACTGGAAAACCAACCCATTTTGGTGTGGTCATTTTTCTTTGGTTTGATTGTGGCCAGCGCTCTGCTGATAGGCAAAAGCATCACTCAATGGAACATAGGCAAAATTCTGGGGCTGATTTCAGGCATTGCTATTGCTTACTACATCACAGTGGCCTCTCCCGCCCAAACTTCAGAAGCCTATTGGTTTGTTTTCCTTTCAGGGGCAATAGCCATTTGTGCCATGATATTGCCTGGTATTTCCGGCAGTTTTATCCTGCTGTTGATGGGTAAATACAAATTTATCCTGGAATCCTTGTCGTCTGTAAAATTAGATGTGATTATCGTTTTCATTCTCGGTTGCATAAGCGGCCTTCTCACTTTCTCACGCCTTCTTTCGTGGATGTTTAAATACTATAAAGAATTGACCATTGCTGTGCTTACCGGCTTTATGATAGGCTCTCTCAACAAGGTATGGCCCTGGAAAACAACCCTGGAAACTACTGTTGACCGACACGGTGAGGTCATTCCCCTGGTGCAAAAAAGCGTTTTACCCCAGCAATTTGAAGGCGACCCCAACCTGATTTGGGCCTTGGTGGCAGCTCTGGCCGGCTTTATAATTATTTGGGTACTGGAAAGAAAGTCTTCCAAACCTTCCGTTGAATAAAACCTCTTGTTTTGAAATTTGGCCTGATCGGTAAATCTCTTGCCCATTCTTTCTCTAAAAAATATTTTGAGGAGAAGTTTGCCAGATTAAAACTCCCCCACACTTATCAAAATTTTGAAATTCCCGATATAGAGGAATTAAAGTCTATCATTCAACGTTATCCCGATCTGCGGGGGCTTAATGTGACCATTCCTTATAAAAGATCAGTTATCCCTTTTTTAGATGAATTGGACCAGCATTCCACCGCTGTAAAAGCTGTAAATACCGTTTTGATAAAAAATGGGAAACTGAAAGGGTTTAATACAGACCACTATGGTTTTACCGAAAGCCTGAAGGATGTTTTAAAAAGCTATCACAAAGAAGCTCTCATTTTGGGAAGTGGAGGAGCTTCCAGGGCCGTTGTCTATTCTTTACAGAAACTTAATATTCAACCTCATATTGTTAGCCGGAAACCAATTTATGGCCAAATATCATATGAAGAGGCCACGGGACTTTTACCCTCTATCTACCTGGTAATCAACACTACCCCTCTGGGTACTTTTCCTGAAACTGATGAAGAACCTCCTCTTTTACCAGAGGGAATCCAAAAAAAACACGTATTTTTTGATCTGATTTACAACCCTGTTAAAACCAAATGGCTCGCCAAAGCAGAGCAAAACGGGGCCCAAATACTAAACGGATATAAAATGCTGGTCTTACAGGCCGAACGGTCATGGCAGATTTGGAATGAAGTTTAACTTTGTCATCTAACGATCAATCACCATGGAAAATACGCAAGACAACCTGCCTGAGGCAGATGGACGTAAACCCGGGGAAGAAGAAAACCCAACTCCGCCCTCCGGCTCGCTACCGGAAATGAATGACGCAAAGACCTCAGAACCCAAAAGTGAGGATACTGATCCAGTTGGAAGTTCGGAAAAACAGGAAGAAACTGTAGCTGAGAAAGAAGTTTTTGCTAGCCAGGATCAGGCTTCTGAGGAAACAGAGCAAGACCAAAAAAAACCAGGAGCTGTAGAGGAAGGTATAACAGAAAAACAAGCTAGTCCGGTAGAAATTGATGTTGAAAAGCCAGAAGATAAGGAGGCTAAAGAAAATTCAGAGACAACCCTAGCCGAAAATCCTGTAGTAGAGGGAGAAGGTACTGCCGGTACCAGAGAAGAGGCTTCTGAAGAGATCTCTCAACCAGATGCTACTGTTGAAGCTGCTTCAGCTGAAACTGGAAAAGAGAAAGCTGTGGTAGAAATAACAGATGAAGAACTCGAAGGTGAAGACAGCGAAGAAGAAGTGGAATCCGATGAAGACGAACACGATCAGTTTGCTACCGAAGAACTGGAACTTCCCAATTACAGTGAATATCCCGCGACAAAATTGGTAGATGAAGCTAATCAGCTGCTCAAAAATGAACCGATTCAAAAGATCAAGGAACACTTTGACTCCATCCGTAAAAATCTATTAGGCCAGCTTAATGAAGAGCGCAAAGAAAAATTAGAGGAGTTCATTAGTAATGGTGGTGTTGCTATAGACTTTGAGTTTGTTCAACCCCTGCGGGAAAAGTTCCGCAACATTTTTTCAGAATACCGCTCCCGCAGAAAAAAATATTACGACAACCTGCGCGAGCAACTCGAAAACAACCATACTATTAAGCTCAACTTGATCGAAAAACTCAAGGAACTGGTAACCAAGGACGAATCGATCGGAGATATATTCAAAGAATTTAACCATATACAGCAGGAATGGCGCAATACCGGGCCGGTACCGCGTGCTGAGTCGTCCGACCTGTGGCGTACCTATCACCACCACGTTGAGAATTTCTATGAGTACATCAAGATCAACAAAGAGCTGCGCGATCTCGATTTCAGAAAAAACCGCGAGATCAAAGAAGAGCTTATCCATAAAGTGGAAGCCCTGGTAAATGAAGAGAATGTACAGAATGCCTTCAAAGAACTGCAAAAGCTTCACAAGGAGTGGAAAAATACAGGGCCGGTTGAACGGGAAAACCGCGAGCCCATGTGGCAGCGTTTCAGCGAGGCCACTAAAAAACTTCACGATCGCAGGGAAGAGTTCTTCGAGCAACTAAGATCCCAGCGCGAAGAACTGATCAAAAAGAAAAAAGAGCTGGTGGAAATGCTCAAAGGTATTCCCACTGCCGATATCAAAACGCATTCGCAATGGCAAAACACCATTAAAAAAACCGAATCCATCAGGCAGGAGTTTAAGACCATAGGTCGTATCAACCACCCTGAAAACGATGAAATATGGGAGCAGTTCCGGGGAATCTTACGCGATTTCAATCACGCTAAAAATCAATTTTACAAAGAGCTCAAAAAAGAGCATCAGGAAAACCTGGCCAAGAAGCGCGAACTCCTTCAGATTGCAGAGAACCTGAAAGACAGCGAAGACTGGAAGGCTACCACTAATGAGATGAAACGCATTCAGGCTCAATGGAAAAGGATTGGTCACGTACCTAAATCTGAATCTGACAAAATATGGAATCAGTTCCGGGGAGCCTGCAATCACTTCTTCAATCGTCTTACCGAACACAATAAAGAGAAAGACCACGAGCTGGAAATCAATTTCCAGAAGAAAGAGGAATTGATGAAAAAGCTGGAAGCCTTTACTCCCCTTGAAAATCAGAAGGAAAGTCTCAATGCCCTGAAAGGGATCATACAGGAGTGGAAAAACATAGGCCGGGTTCCCCGCGATAAGAACAAAATAGAAAACGCTTACAATAAACTGTTGGATAGCAAGTTTGCCGAAATTGATATGGACAGGCAGGAATCCCAACGCATCCGCTTTGAGAATAAGATGGAAAACCTGGTAGACCAGGGAGGGGATTACCAACTGCGCAAGGAAAAAGATTTTCTGAACCGCAAGCTGGATGAAGCCCGTAAAGAACTGGCTCAACTGGAAACCAACATCAACTTCTTTTCTTCCAGCAGCGCCAGCAACCCCTTTGTGAAAGAGGCAGAAAAAAATATTGAAAAGCAAAAAAGAGTGATCGAAGACCTTCAGCAAAAGATCAAAATGCTGAATATCAAGATGAGAGAGATCAAAAAGGCAAGAGAAGAAGAGGACTCCGCGGAAAAGGGAGATAATGGCCAATAAATTCCAACCGGTTGATTACCGCGATGTGGAAGACCTGCTCAGCCAGCTTCCTTCGGAAGAATTGTTATTGGTCAATTACCTGCGCAACCTGATCCTGGAAACTCTTCCCCAGGTAAAGGAAAAACTCGCTTATAATGTGCCTTTCTACTATTTGAAAAAGAGGATCGCCTTTATATGGCCCGCCAGCGTTCCCTGGGGAAAATTAAGAGAAGGTGTAGCCCTGGGCTTCACGCAGGGGTATCTTTTCAGCGATCAAAGCGTTTTTCCTTCTACCGATCACAAAGTGATACGCCAGTTTATCTTTAATTCACCGGAAGATGTTGACCCTTATCTGATCAAAGCCCTTATCCTGGAAGCTGTCGAGATCGACAATAGCCTGTAAAACCTGCTGTGCTCTTCACTACTTTTGCAGCATGGCAAAAGAATTCAAGATCGTATCAGAGTACGCTCCCACCGGAGATCAGCCCCAGGCTATTGAACAACTCGTAGAGGGAGTAAAACGCAGCGACCGCTATCAAACCCTTTTAGGGGTTACCGGTTCCGGTAAAACCTTTACGGTAGCCAATGTGGTAGAAAAGGTTCAGAAGCCCACCCTGGTACTCAGCCACAATAAAACGCTGGCTGCCCAGCTTTACGGGGAGTTCAAACAGTATTTTCCCGAAAATGCAGTGGAATATTTTGTTTCTTATTACGACTACTACCAGCCTGAGGCCTATATTCCCAGTTCAGGTACTTACATAGAAAAAGACCTTTCCATTAACGAAGAAATTGAAAAGCTGCGCCTGAGCACTACCTCTTCCCTCCTGTCGGGCCGCAGAGATGTGCTGGTAGTGGCTTCGGTCAGTTGCCTTTACGGCATCGGAAACCCGGAAGAGTTCAGCAACCAGGTGATCGAGTTACAAAAAGGCCAGTTGATCGCCCGCAACAAACTGCTTCACCTCTTTGTCAACGCTCTTTACAACCGTACAGAAGGAGAATTCGGACGGGGAAATTTCCGGGTAAAAGGCGATACCGTGGACATTTTTCCCGCTTATGCCGATACCGCTTTCCGCATCCATTTTTGGGGCGATGAGATCGAGGACATCGAACGTTTTGACCCGTCTACCAGGGAAGTCATGGAAAACTTTGAACGTATCCGTATTTTTCCGGCTAACATATTTGTTACCAGCAAAAACACTTTAAAAAGTGCTATTCATCAGATCCAGGATGACCTGATGGAACAGATCGACTTTTTCCGTCAAAACCAACAGCCCCTGGAGGCCAAAAGGCTTCAGGAACGCACGGAATTTGACCTGGAGATGATACGCGAGCTGGGCTATTGCTCTGGTATTGAGAATTATTCCCGTTACTTGGACGGCCGCGCGCCCGGAACCCGCCCTTTCTGTTTACTGGACTATTTCCCCGATGATTACCTGATGGTAATAGACGAAAGCCATGTAACTGTTCCCCAGGTAAGGGCGATGTATGGCGGTGACCGTTCCCGCAAAGAAAACCTGGTGGAATACGGCTTTCGCCTGCCCGCTGCTATGGACAACCGCCCTTTGAAATTTGAGGAATTTGAAGCCTTACAGAACCAGGTGGTCCACGTGAGTGCCACTCCCAGTGATTACGAATTTGAAAAATCCGGTGGCGTGGTAGTGGAACAGCTCATCCGCCCAACCGGACTGCTGGACCCTGTAATTGAGGTACGCCCGGTAGAAACCCAGGTAGACGACCTGATGGAAGAGATCAACAAAAGGGTGGAAATTGACGAACGGGTATTGGTGACCACCCTTACCAAAAGGATGGCGGAAGAACTGACCAAATACCTCACCCGTTACGGAGTGCGCTGCCGCTATATCCATTCCGATGTGGATACCCTGGAAAGAGTGGAAATAATGCGTGATCTGCGCCTGGGCCTTTTTGATGTGCTGATCGGGGTAAACCTTTTAAGGGAAGGCCTGGATCTGCCGGAAGTTTCTCTGGTAGCCATACTGGATGCCGACAAAGAGGGCTTTCTCCGCGCGGAACGTTCGCTGGTGCAAACTGTTGGAAGAGCAGCCCGCAACATCAACGGTAAAGCCATTATGTATGCCGACAAGATCACGGAAAGTATGCAAAAGACTATTGATGAAACCAATCGCAGGCGGGCTATCCAGCAGGAATACAATGAAGAACACGGGCTAAAACCCACTGCCCTTAAAAAATCCAAAGAATCTATTCTGGCTACTTCCAGGGCGGCCAAATCGAGTTCGTATCTGCAGGCTGAAAGTGTGAGCCTGGCCGCTGAACCGGAAATTACCTATCAAAGCAAAGAACAGTACAAAAAGGCCATAGAAAAAACCCGCAAAAAAATGGAAAATGCTGCCAAAGCGCTGGATTTTATTGAGGCCGCCCGTTTGCGGGATGAATTAGGGGAACTGGAAGAGAAAATGAAGAAAGAATTTGGGTAGCCCCTGGCTTATGAATAGAAGCTTTATCCCTTATTCTATTTTTTCTCTGCTGGGTCTGGCCGTTTTCTCTTTCATTGTTGCTAAAGCCAGTCTGGCCTCCTTTACCCACGATGAAAGTTTTACCTACCTCCACTTCATGGATCAGGATTTTATGGACCTGCTCTCCCATAAAAGACCTTATGCCAACAACCACCTGCTGAACAGTATGTTGATGAAGTACTCGGAATTGCTCTTTGGCTATGCGGAATGGGCACTCAGGCTCCCCAACCTGCTGGCCTCACTGGTTTTCTTCAGCTATACTTTCTTGCTGGTGAGATCCTCCAAAGGGTTTATAAGCCTGGCGGGGTTCATGCTGATTGTATGTAATCCAATACTCCTTGATCTTTTTGCCCTGGCCAGAGGCTATGGTTTGTCCATTGCCTTTATGACTATGAGTGTCTATTACCTGTTTAAAAGCTTACAGCGACCCAGTAGTAAAAACCTTCTCTCCTTCAACCTGGCTGCCCTCCTGGCTATACTCGGCAATTTTACCATGCTCGACTATTACCTGGCTGCTTTGCTGGTTTACAATCTCATTTCCTGGGCAGAAAACTATACATCAGAACAAAAAGAATTCAGCTTGTGGAGACACAACAGGCTAAACCTTCTAATGTTACTGGTTTTTGTGATAATCCTTTACGAACCGGTCAGAAGAGTTGTTACCTACAATACCTTTGACTTTGGAGGCAAGCAGGGCCTGGTTAGCGATACGGTAGCTTCATTGACCCATACCTCTTTACAACACACAAAACTGAATGAAAAGCTATTCCATTTCCTGCAATGGCTGGCAGTGTTATTGGTTTTAATTCCCTTTTTCACCATACTGAACAAAGTGAGGCTGAAGGATCTTTCTTTCTTCAGACAATACAAGGCCTTAGCAGTAACCAATCTTCTTCTGGTGCTTATTGGCTTGGGAACCGTTTTACAGCATTACATTTTTAATACTGATTATCTGCAAGGCCGCTTTGCCGTTTTTCTTTTTCCTTTATTTATGTTGAATGTGTTTTTTCTTTTGGGCTTTTGGCTCCATCATAAGTTCCAGCTGATAGTGATAAGCTCTTTGGCCGGTTTATCCCTGATAAGTTTTGGTCTGAAAGCCGACCTGTACGTTTATCCCGAGTGGAGTTACGACAGTAAAACCAGGCATGTGATGAAGCTATTGGTCAAAGATGTAGAATCGAATAACAAGCCGGAAATTATAAGCCTGGGTACTTCCTGGTTATTTGAGCCTACCCTTAATTTTTACCGTCAAACCTGGAAGCTGGACTGGTTGCATAAAGTGGAACGCCATTGCCTGGACGAAGAACACGACTATTATTACCTGTTCCAAACAGATGTTGAAAAAGTGAGTAAAAGCCAAAAGGCAGAACTCTATTCTTCTGAGCAAACAAAAAGCGTTTTACTGAAAGATCTCCGCTGAGGTTTTATAATTTATACAACCGCAAAACGTTTTTTGTTAAAATCACCTTTTATGGAACAGGCTTTAAAGACCAACCGCCAATCTGCTACCTACGCATTTATACTTTCTTCTTTGTTAGTAGTACTCTTTCTTTTTTACATTGATGAAGGCAACTACAGTTTTGAAAACCTGTTTCACCCCGGCAATTTGCTGGCCCTGTCCGTTTATTTCATAGCCATGATCCTGGCCCAATTCACCATCTACTTCCCGCTTGTAAAGCGTTTAAACTCCAGATCGGCCCTTTTGATAGCTATATTAGCCGGTATACCCTTAGGTGTGTTCGTTGCGGTGATGTTCTTTTACGCCATCGCCCCTTAAACGGGTAACAACTATACTTTTACTATGGTAGTCAGACATGAAGCCTCGCCCACTTTATTTACAATACTTTTGCAAGCAGCTTAAACTTTTCGGGCAAACTAACGTCTAATGGCAGAACTATAGAAAGCCTGCGCTCTATTAAATGCAAAAATTACTGACCATTATACTGCTGTTCAGCAGTTTTATTTCCCTATCACAGGTAAGCGGCAAAATAACAGACGAAAACGATCAGCCTCTGCCTGGAGCTTCCGTAGCCCTGTATCAGAACGGGCAGTTGGTCACAGGTAGATCCACTGACCTGAAAGGCAATTTCAGTATTGAAGCGGCCAAAGGCCAATATACTTTACAAGTATCCTTTATCTCCTATCAAAACCGGAGTATCGAACTAACGATTGAAGCCGATGGCGAAAAAAAGAATTTAGGTACCCTCCAACTCACCCCAGCTAACTCCCAGCTGGAGGAGGTGACCGTGGAAACCGAAGCCAAATTAATGCAGTTTGAGCAGGATAAAAGGGTCTTTAACGTAGCCAAAGACCTGAACAATATCGGGAGTAATGCCGCAGAGATCCTCAATAATATTCCCTCTGTAAGTGTGGATATTGAGGGAAACGTAAGCCTGCGCGGCAGTGAAGGGGTCCGCATTCTGGTCAATGGGAAACCCTCCGGCCTCATAGGCTCTGATCCGGCTACTGCCCTGCAACAATTACAGGGCAATATGATCGAAAAGATCGAAGTGATCACCAATCCCTCAGCCCGCTACGATGCCGAAGGAGATGCCGGTATCATCAATATCATTTTAAAAGAACAGAACCGCAGCGGCCTCAACGGCAGTTTTGAGGCCACAGCCGGTTATCCTGATAATTACGGACTGGGGGCCAGTGTGAATTACCGCAGGGACAAACTCAACTTTTTTACGAATCTCAACCTGAACTACCGCAATAGCCCCGGGGGTGGTTTCCTGGAACAGCAAACGGTTAATCCCGATACTTCTTTTGGCCTCATTCGCAACCGCAAACAGGAAAGAGGCGGTCTTAATGCCGCCCTGCGCCTGGGAGCCGACTATTATTTCAATAGCAAAGAATCTGTGACCGGCTCCTTTTTATACCGCCCTTCAGAAGCCAATAACTACGCCTTTGTGGAGTACGAGAATTACGATGAGAACGATATCCTCGCCTATACCACTACCCGGGAAGACAATGAACTGGAAACGGAAAGGCTTATCGAGGCCGACCTCCATTACGAAAAGACATTTGAAAATGAAGACCACAAATGGACGGCTGATTTCCGTTTCCAGGATTCGGACGACCGCGAATTATCGGATATTGTACAAAACACCACCGATGTCGAAAATGAAATACTGCAAAAGGTAAACAACCAGGAAGACGAGCAAAATATTTTCCTGCAAACGGATTATGTGAAACCCCTGGGGGAAAAGCGCAGCTTTGAGATCGGGGCCCGTACCACCATGCGGACTATTATAAACGCTTACCGGGTTACCGAACAAACCCCTTCGGGTGAATTTATCGAACTGCCCGACTTCACCAATAAATTCAACTTCCGGGAGAATATTTATGCGGCTTATGCCATTTACAACGATGCTTTTGGTGATTTCACCTACCAGCTAGGCTTGCGCACCGAATACACCGGCCTTTCTACCCAATTGAGCAATGACGAAGCCAATGACAGGGATTTTCTCAACCTCTTTCCCAGCGCCTTTCTAACCTGGAAGATCAACCCTTTGAGTGATCTGCAGCTCAGTTACAGCCGCAGGATAAGGCGACCCGGTTTCAGAAACCTCCTCCCCTTTTTCAGCTTCAGCGATTTCCGAATTTTCTTTTCGGGCAATGCCAATCTCAACCCCGAGTTTGCGGATAATTACGAAGTGGGTTACGTCCGCTACTGGGAAAAAGCTTCCCTTTACAGCGGCATCTATTACCGCCACCGCACGGGGGTTATCCAGCGCATACGCACGGTAGCAGGCAACGGTGACAACCAGATATTCCCGGTCAATTTATCGGTACAGGATGCCTATGGCTTTGAGTTCAACTATCAGCACGACCTTTTGAAATGGTGGTCGGTGAATGCCAACCTCAACCTTTTCAGTTCTTTTACCACCGGGAGTTATGAGGGCATTAGCTATAATGCTGAAAATTACTCGGCTTTTGGGCGGGTGATGAACCGCCTGCAGCTCTGGCAGAGCAATTTCCAGCTGAGCTTTAACATGCGTGGCCCCCGCACTACCACCCAGGGCAACGACCTGGGCATTTACACCATGGACCTGGGCTGGAGCAGAGATATTATGAACGACAAGGCCACCCTGGCCCTTTCCATCCGCGACCTTTTCAATACCCGCAGGCGCAGGAGCTTTACTTCCGGTGAAACAGCCGAAGGGGGCACCTTTGAAAGCTACGATGAGTTCCAATGGCGCCAGCGGCAGCTTACTCTTTCCTTTACCTACCGACTCAACCAGAAAAAGCGCATGAGGCGCCAGAGGTCCGGTAATACCGGTGGAGGTGAAATGGAGGAGTTCTAAGCTGAGAATAGCACGTCCGTATTTACATAAAAACTACGAAGACCTTTATCCTTTTCAGTATAAATGACTTAATGGCTGTCACCAGTCCTATCGAAAGTATCAAATCACAGGTCTTAAAACGTAAATAATAGCACCTTTATTAATTTTGGTACTATTATAACTACGTTAGCCACAAGTTGAATGGACAGACTAATTGACAAACCACATCTAATTTTCTTAATCGCAATTCCGATAATAATGCCGATTGGAATTTTGAGTGGAGATGCAGTATTGGACATTAATGTTCACGATACTTACTATGTGATTGCCTATTTGCATTTAGCAACACTGATTTCAATACTTTTTGGAATAATCGGAATTGGATATTGGATTATGCAAAAAACGAACAGAAAATTATCAAAGTGGTTGAATTGGACTCATGTTGGACTGACTTTTGGCGGAACTTCAGTTGTGTGGATTTTGACCAAATTTTATCGGACTGAAATTATGGAATATGAGTTCAATAATAATCTGACTCTAATTATCACTCTGATTATTTTGCTTATGATTGTCGGACAACTCATTTTTCCGATTAACATTATTTACGGACTGATAAAAAAGAAAAATAAAACCAGTGGCTAACAATGGCTATAAAATATAGGGGGTTAGTGCTAAACCGCAGGCTTCGTGCTTTTCGGTTACTGTTTTTGTCGGGGAACAAAAACGCACTCTAATAAACCCTACATTTCATAGCCGAGACCGTTGTGTGCAATTAGAATGAAACTCAAAACCAAACATATCATAACAGCGATTGGATTAATCTTTATCGGAGTTATCAGTTTTGTAATTTATTTCACCGTCTTCCTGAACCCATTTGACTTTGGACCATGTGACGGACATGGAGAACCCGACCGATACGAGAAAATCTATTATGACAATGGACAATTAGAAATTGAAGGGCAATTAAAAGATTGTACTTGGAATGGGCTAATAAAAACCTACTACGAAACTGGGGAACTAAAAAGTGAGGAATTCAGGGAGAGCGGACGAAATCACGGCAAGTCAACTTTCTATTATCCAAATGGGGAAATCTACAAGAATGAGGAGTATCGTGATGGTGAATTGACATGGTTCAAAATCTACTCTAAGAATCAAAGTATTCTATTTGAATACAATAAGGAAAATCAATTGCTATCAATAAATAATACAGAGAGCTCTAGTCAAGTAAACTTCATGGACTCATTGGACTTAAAAGGACATGATAAACCTTTCTCCATATTACTGAACAACAATTTGATATTGAGAGGAACCAAAGACTTTTACGTAATTAATTCAAATCTTGAAATCACCCTAGACTTGAGAGATACGTTAATGAAATATATACCAACAGCTTACGACAAGAAAGTTGATGTCAATGGAAACATTCATGACTTCCTTTGGCACAGGCGAATCAGTGGAGACAGTCTTTCTCTGAAAGTATTTTATGACGGTAATGAACACATGTCTAATCACAAAACTTGGGAAAGAAAATATAAAATAACTCCACACAACAAAGCCTATAAGCAATAGCGCCCTAAGGGACGCTACTGCTCATAGCCAAACCGTTGGCAAAGATTATGAGAAGACGACACATTAACATCTTATTAGCTCTTGTTTTGACGATATTTCTCAGTTGTCAAAACGAAAGAGAGTTTGTAGAGGTGAAAAAACTTTCGGAATTCAAGAGCACACAATTCATTCCAACCTTGGAACACCAAATTTCTGAGGATAAAAATTCTGTTTATTGTGCAACCTTACTATTCGGATGGGACGAAATCAGAAAGCAGATAAACTCTCCGTTGACAATCTCAGAAGAAAACTTTGACTTGACATTACTAAATCAATCAACTTCATTTATAAATGTTTTGAAAAGTAATGAATATGCAGTTAGTGGAGAAGTTGACGGAGACATAATATATGCAAGAGCCGAATTTAATAAGTCATTACCTTTTGAACTCAAACTTCAAAGTTTTAATAACAAACTGACTTTTGACGGACAAAAAGTATCTTCATTTGGTATTTATGGGTATGACAGTTATGAGCAATTGAAAATTGTTCAAATCGTTTATTATAAAAACGACAACAATTTCATAATTAAACTTCTACCAAAAGACAAAGAACACGAAATTATTTTGTATAAGACAAGTCAAAGTTTCAGTTCAATTTACGGTATGACAAATGAGATTCAAAAACTTACTGAAATTGGAAAGACAGAAAAGAAGAACGAAAAAATAAATTGGAAATATTATTACAATGAAGAGGATGTAGTAATCATTCCAAAGTTCAATTTCAACATTGAAACAAATTACACGACTTTAGAAGGGAATAACTTCAAAGCAAAAGAACAAAACTTTCAAATAGAACGCGCTTGGCAAAGAACAGCATTTATTTTAGACGAAAGTGGTGCAGAAATAGAAAGTGAAGCAGAAATTGAAGCAGCGACAGAAGAAATCGAAGAAGAAGAATATGAAAAACCGAAACCTAAGAAAATGATTTTCGACAAACCTTTTTTAATTTTATTAAAACGAACAGATACTCAAAACCCATATTTTGGACTATGGACAGCAAATACAGAATTAATGATTAAAGAATAACCTCTGCTAAAACAGCCCGTTGGCAATTATTTAAACAAATAAACAGTAACAGTAAATTTAAATTATGAAGAAGGTATTTATCACCACAGGACTATTCCTAATGCTCACATCTCAAGCATATTCACAGTTAGCTGAAAAGTTTACCGTAACAATGAATAATGATACCAGTCCCCTTAATGGTGGACTTGACAAAGGTTCTATTTTCGTGAAAGTTAAAGCATTGGATATTGTCAATTTTGATTTTAATGAGTTTTCAGTTGATTCTGAAAGGCTAACTATTGAAATCACCGATAAGGCAAATGAAACGATATTTTTTTCTCAAAAGGTGAATGAGCTTGAAAATAAAAACAAGTTTGACCTTGTAATCTCTGAACTCGATTTACCTTCTAACAAAAACCATGAATCACTCTGGGTCTCATTAGTAGATGATAAAGAGAGACAATTAATTTTTAGATTTAAGGTAATTGACTGAAAATAAAAACAATTGCCAACAACTTATATAGCTTATGGCGGATAAACGGCTGCCAGCGAGGTAATCGCTCTTTAGCCGGCTTCATTCATGGTGGACAAGTAATTGCTCCCAAACTGCCACAAGCCATATGCAAAACGTTGTGCGCGTCACAAAGAAAAACTTTAAATGAAAATTGAAATCAGAAAATATGACCATTTGAAAGAATATGATACTCTTTTGGAAATTATCAAATCCGAAGGTGAAGAATGGAAGGATTACTTTGATCCACTATATCAAATTGTCTTGAAAAAGTCAATCACCTATGTAGCTTACATTGATAATGAATTATGTGGATACTCTCGGTCAGTAAATGATTTTGGTTTATACATATGGGTTATTGACTTGTTAGTGGATAAAAAATATAGAGGCCATTCGATTGGTCAGAAATTAATGGAATGCTTATTAGTTGACTTCCCCAATCAAGATGTTTTTGTGATGTCAGATGTTGATGAGTATTACGAAAAACTCGGATACAAAAAAGAAGGTTCAATATTTAAAGTTGAATAATGTAAATACGAACGCACAACAATGGCTATAAAGCACAGGCTTAACCAACCAAACCGTTCCTAAGCTTCATAGTCGGAATACTGCAAACAATAGAATGGAGCTACTCAAACGATATCTCAATTCAATATCGCCATTGTCTGAGGAGACCTGGAAAGAGGTTTCTAAGCTTTTCAAACAACAGTCTTTATCTCCTGATGATTATTTTGTTGAAGAAAACAAATATGCCAAAGAAATAGCCTTTTTAGAAGAAGGAATCGTAAGAGCTTTCTTTACCAATAGTGAAGCAAAAGAATACAATAAGCAGTTTTTTGTAGGCCCAAGTATAATTGGAGCTTATACATCCCTTTTAACCAAGGAAAAAAATCTTATCCCCCAACAAGCCCTAAACGAATGTGTAATATGGGTAGCAGAATATTCTGAAATTGAAAAACTATTTGCGAAATTTCATGACTTTGAAAGCTTGGGAAGGAAAATAGCTGAACATTATTTCTTAGAAAAGGAAAAAAAGGAATTGGAAATGGCTTTAATGGATGCCACAGAACGATATGTACTTTTCAAGGAACAATTCCCCGGCCTGGAACAATTAATCCCACAATATCATATTGCCTCTTACCTCAGTATTTCCCCTACTCAACTTAGCAGACTTCGGAATAAGCTGGTGAAAAAAAGTAATGACAACGACCTTTCTTTACCTATGTAAACGGATTTAGAATTGGAACTGTCCAAACTTTGCCATTCACAATAACAGAATCAAAATGGTGAAGAAAAAAAATACCAGATGTTTACTCAAACCTGGAATAATCATATCAATGATCTTGTTTCAAGCCTGTGCTTTACAACCAATGTCATGGCAACCACCCCAAAAACCGGTTTTAGAAAACACGCTAAAAGAGAATGATAAACTGTTGACGAGTCAGAAAATTCCTTTACAAGGATGGTATGGTCCGGAAGATATCGTTTTTGACAAACAGGGAAACCTGTACTGTGGTGTACATATTGCTAAACGTGATTTTAGTGACGGCAGAATTCTAAAAATCTCTCCTGAAGGGGATATTGAAGTTTTTTATGATGCTGGTTCATGGGTAGCGGGATTGCATTTTGATTCCCATAACAACCTGATTGCACTAAGTCATAAGCAAGGACTTATAAGTATCTCTCTCAAAAAAGTAGTAACCGTATTGGCTGGTAAAGACGAAAATGAGAAACCATTTTTAATTCCAAATGGTCTTGATATTGCTTCGGATGGAAATATCTATTTCTCCAACACCTCACATGACGCACCTTATGATATAAAATACGGCAGGAAATTGATCATGGAGCTAAGACCAAACGGAGGGCTATATCAATACAGTCCCAAAACAAAAAAAGTGACTACCCTGATAGACGGAACCTACTTTGGCAATGGCGTGGTGCTCTCGAAAAATGAAGACTTCATCTTAATGACAGAGACGACCAAATACAGAATTATAAGATACTGGTTAAAAGGTGAAAAGATGGGAGAGACGGAGATCTTTATGGACAATCTACCCGGATTTCCAAATGGGATTTCGATAAGAGAGGATGGTAGCTTTTGGTTGGGCTTTTCAACAAGAAGAAATGATGCATTAGATAAGATTCACCCTAAGAAGGGAATGAAGAAGCTGATTTATGGCCTTCCTGAGTTCATGCAGCCAAAGCAAAATGAATACGGTATGGTATTGAATATCTCCGAAGAAGGGGAGATTCTTTCTTCTTTATACGACACCACGGGAAAAATAATTCCGGAAGCCGGAGCGGTAAAGGAGTATCAAGGGAATTTATATATCGGAGGGGACATGATACCTTATGTAGCCGTTTATGCATTAGACTAGACTGTGTACAACAACATCTAAACTG
>JANQHO010000009.1 GCA_028277105.1 Owenweeksia sp.
ATACGCTCAGAGAATGCCACGGCCGAGCAAATGAGCCATCCCATAAAGATAGTGGGGAACACTTTTACTAACAACATACACAGCGTGTACCTGGCCCCCTGGGTATTGCCCAGGTACACGCTGTGTATGTTGTTAGTAAAAGTGTTCCCCACTATCTTTATGGGATGGCTCATTTGCTCGGCCGTGGCATTCTCTGAGCGTATAGCCTCGGCAAAGCCATTAAAGGTATTGCCGTTACCACTGGCATCTCGCTGAAACCTATAGGTAGCATCAATGGTATATACGGCACGGCCAGTCATAAATTGGTTGGGCTCCTGGTTGTCAAAATCGCAATTTTCAAATACTATGCCCTGTACATCCCACATAGTAACGTGCTCTATGTGGTTGGCCTGGCGATAATCACCATCACGGGAAAAGGAGCAGTTTTTAAAAGTGGCCAGATAGGGTTTATTGCCATCACGGTAGGTTACCAGCTCTACATCACGGCCATTATTTTCAAAAATGGCATCCCGGGCACTTATTATACCACCCATAGTGCCCCAGGTATAAAAACCTCCACCAGTGCCAGGCTGGTAGTTGGCTATGGCGGTAGAGGCATGGGATAGTTTACCACCATTTTTAATTTCAAGTACGCCCTGGTTGGCCGGGGTTTGGGGCAGGTTGCTATTTCCATATACGTAAATACCCTCCCAGGTATTACCAAAATCTGGCGCAGTGATTTCCCCGCCATCAATAATGAGTTTGGCACCAGGTTCAATTACAATTTTTGCATCATCAGGCATGGTAAGCCTGCAGCTTACAGTTAGGGTTACCCCTGTCTTTATAATTAAATCCTTGTAAATGCGCATTCTAAAATCCCACACTTCACTCTCTGTAATTTCCATCGGTACACTAGAATATATATCTGATTTTACAAACCTGCTGATGTTTTGTACATGCACATTGCGGTTAATCAGGTTCACTTGTTTTTGACTTAAAAAGCCATTATCATCTCTATTTCCGCCCATTGTGTTACTGGTAAGTTTATCATTGGGATCATCAAAAGCACTGGGGAGCCAGCCCGGAATGTGCGGGGCATCACCGGGAAAAGGGATGCCAAAAATATCATCAAAATACAAATGATCAATAAAGGCCGGATTTGAGAAAAAATTTGGAGTTCCTCCAGCAGCATAGGTATGCAACAATCCAAGGGTATGAAGGAGCTCATGAGTAATTAAAGGAATTCTGGCCCACCTAATTTCATCAGTTTGTCCACTGGAATTAGCATCAGAAGCCATGTCAATTATCCTTACAAATGGCTGGTAACCAAAATTCAAATCGCTACCCCTTGCTTTATTACTGGCACTTGCATGACCACTACCAGTTGGGTTACCATTTATACTACCATTATCAAAAATTATTGGGATAACCCCCCTAAGCCGCTCCGGAAAGTTGTTTTGCAAGTAGTTTAAGGCTGGAAATTCATTGGTTGGGCTACTATGAACAGGGTCATGCCCATAGTAATAGACATCAACCAATTCAAAGACAATATTTTTGTCTGGCCCTACAACTTTATAAGGTGGATTAGTATTGAAAAGATAGTCAGAGCACGTTTTAGGGCCACCCATGAAGTTATTGTTCATTTGAGGCATAAAAAAGTTATCCAGAAACTGTCTTCTTCCCACATCATCTACTTCCCAATAAGGATTGGTGGATCTATCCATAATGTGAAAAGCGATAGGTATCACAATTTCCGGGTCATTGGCTGTTGGTTGCCAATAACCGGGTGTTTCGTACTTATTCAAAAAAGCAGTAGAGTTTGAGCTGCAAGAAGATTCGGTTCCACCGACCTTAGATTGCAGTTGACCACCTTCTGAAGAAACACCTCCGCATTCTATTTGTGCGGTGAGCAAAGTGTATCCGAAAAAAATAGACACCGTTGTTAAAATGAGTTTTCTCATAACATTTTATTTTTTAGTTAAACAATTTTATTTTCAATGCAAGCGTTCCGGTAGTCGTGATATCTACTAAGGTTCAGCCTGTTGATTGGGATAATCGCAGGAAAGCCAAAAAGATTGAACAAATGAGTAAGGGTGGTTTTTTCATGACACATAAAGTTTATTTGTTTGTTCTGAATAAGAAATCAATCCGGAATAAACCCTACAGTATCAGATAACCAGCGACCTTAATAAAGTGCATCTACGGCTATTTATACAGGTAAAATCTGTTCTAAAATGAATTTTTCAGGCTAAACCTAGCCCGGGATTTGTAAAGAAAGAAGTCCCCCTTTACCATGTACCCAAAAATGGGCATAAGCGTATAGCTTTTACCGATGATGGTGGTAATTTTAATACTACAAGAAGGCATATTTTGAATAATACTTTATAGATCAAAAACCAATACAAAATTGTGATGTATTAAAAGCCCGGGAACGGCCGGGCTTTAAATTATGTTCTATAAAATCCCGTTAGAAGACTTGCGTGGTAGTTGGAAACGCACTGTAAACCTCTCAACCTACAGTGTTCGATTTTTCGAATAAAGTTCCTAAGAAAACTGTAGCTTCTAAAAGCCTGATACTACTAATTTTTAGGGGATTTAAGCTTTCTATTCCGTGAACTAGTGTCATTCGGTAAAATATAAGAAAGAAAGACAAACAAGCTGACCACCATGGTTGGTGAAAAGGTTGCGTTTGTCTTTGTTTTTAGGCTATTCCTAAAATGCCGTTTTGCCTCTTAAAAATTATAGCCTCTCTTTATCCGTAAGAAATTCAGTCATGGGCTAACCTTTACTTGATGGGTTGCTTGAAATTTATGATCTATTTCTTACTGTAGAGCACAGCCCGGCAGGTTTCTTACAAAAACAAACACATTTTTATACCTCATGAGAAAACTTTATCTACCTCTGCTTCTTTTGTCTGGTCTGTCCCTTTCTGCACAGTTTTATAATGGTGGAAGCGATCCTGAAACCGGGGATTACGATTACCAACCCCCTGCGGATCTTCATAGACATATAGACCCCGAAAAACCGGTATATACCCTGCCCGGTGAAGTGGTGATCAGCAACGGTGTGGCCAACTATTCCATACCGCTAGATTTGCCAGATGGCATAAACGGTGCACAGCCCGGGCTTTCCATCAATTATAGCTCCCAGGGAGGTACGGGTACTTTGGGCATAGGTTGGGGCCTAGGTGGACTTAGTGCGATTACCCTCAGAAGACATGAGCACGCTCCAGATGGTGAGAAAAAGGGTATTGATCTTCATTCTACTACAGAACCTCCAATGAATTATGGAGATTTTTGGGTAAATGAATACAGCCTGGACGGACAACCCCTCGTAAGAATAGGAGGTGGGCTAGAATTTAGGACTTTATATGAAAGCCATCAACGTATTGAGTTTATAACGGCTGAAGGTACTTCAGCCAATCGAACGGATGGTTATTTTAAAATCACTACCAAAGAAGGCACACAGCTTTTTTACGGTGAGGAAACTTATGGCACTGGTGATCCTGGCACTGGGCCAGCCCGGTTGTACTTGCAGCCGCAGGCTGGAGAACCAGGCACAACAGTGGCTTGGTATTTAGAAAGGGTTACTGATCCCTATGGCTATTCCGTAAAATACTTGTATAAAGACAACCCCAATGGAGGAGAAAAAGTGATAGATCGGATTTTATATGCATGTCCTTCTGATGATCGTCCTTGTGACGGTGCACGCACAGAGGTTAAGTTTAAGTACGCCCGTAAAGCCGAGGTCAGAGATCAAATTTTTATAAACGGACTGTTTACAAAAGAGACGGCTTTATTAACTGAAATTGTTGTAAAGGATAATGAGCGGGAATTTAGCCGCTATACTTTTGATTATACAAAAAAAGTGACTGATTCAAGGGGTGATATCCAGTTTCCAGACCGGGACGTTCATCAAGATCACCGGTTTTCCAAGCTGGTAGCGATCAATTACCGGAGTCAGGGAGAAGTTGATGTAAACCCGACTCTAATAAGCTATCACGAATCAGGAGGACTGCAAGGGTTTGCAAGCTCTGACATGAGATTTGAGAAAAATGGAAATCACGATCAATGGATATCTTTTGATATTAATGGTGATAACAGTGATGACATACTGAGCTTGGAGCACAATGAATACCGTGATAATGATGTAGTTTGCCATTTTGAACTAAGCAGGGTAGATATTATAAGGCACGAGTATATCGTAAAGAAGCACATTTCTAACGGGACAGGGAGCGCATACATAAAAGATGTTGTAGTCCCGTTGTATAGAAGCGAGTACAGGGGGCATGATGATGTTACAAAAGACAAACCCAAAGGGTGTAGCTACTATCCTTATTCCAAGATATATTCCGGTGACTTTAATGGCGATGGTTTGGGTGATTTTGCCCTTTTAAGGTGCAATCGTCTGCCATCAACTACTGCCTGGAATGTGGATATATATTCCAATGATTTAAGCAACCCAGGAGATTTTACTTTAACCAAAACGATACCATTACCTTATGCAGCGGCCAATGGCGGGGTGATTAGAAGCATTAACCATCATGACGCATGGGTAAGGAACGCTATTTTGGCAGAGCCCATAAGCCTTTATGTTGGGGATTACAATGGGGATGGAATTACTGATATCTGTTATAAAAAATTGGTAAGTCATGTAGCTGGAAATGGAAGATATTTCAAATTTCAATTTATGGTTTTTGATTTTGAAACCAATCACAGTAATGTATTTAATGAACGTGGCTTTGTACTTGATGTCCAGGCAACACCTTATCAGAGAGGGAATTATGTAAATAACGTACATTTAGGTGACTTTAATGGCGATGGCGCGCACGATCTTTTAGTCGTGTATGATGATGGTCATTCCAAAGTGATCGATGGCCTCAGTCTCACCACAAATTTTGACGGACAGGGGTCAAGGTTGGATAGAGGGAGCAATTACCCCAATGCTTATCACTATAACTTTGTAGCTGATGCTAATGCAGATGGCATAACAGATATTATCTCGGTAGATAGGCATGGTACATGGCGCATAAATTTATCCACTGGGAAAGACTGGCTTTGGCCGCATATTACCCCACCCATAAATGAGCAAGTAAAGCTGAACGTAGGCTCAGGGGGAGTAATTTCGTCTATTTTAGCAGAGTATAGCACTACCTACTCCATACCCTTTGTTACAGATTGTGATGATGATGGCAGGGCAGATATAGTACTTATTGGAAAAAAAGCAGGTGCAGCGGGGAGCAGTTCTATGCAAAACAATTCTGATATTGAGGCTGAGATATATTACAATTTTTCTAAAAACTCCTGGCCCAAACAAAGCATTAACATACCAGTGACCAGTTCTCAAAACCAGGTGCTCACAAACGCTCCTTTTGGAATTTTTCAAATGTCGTATATATACAATGGGGCGCCAACCATCCATTACTTTTATAGTGAGCAAAGGGATCTTAAAGACAATCGGCAGTTTTTATTAGCCCTTGGGGGTAGGCGCAAGATGCAAAAAATTTATCAGATACTTAACGGCTTTAACCAAAAGTCAACTTTACTTTACTCTAAGCTTACTAACGGAGGCTGGTATGGCCGTGGAGTACATTATTTACAAAACAATGATTTATCCCTTGCTTCTAAATCATGGATGGTTACCAGATCAAGTACAACTAGCTTTGTTTCCAATACCGACTTTATCTCCAAAAAGAGATATAGTTACAAAGGATCTGTAATGAATAGGGAAGGATTGGGATTTATGGCTTTTGAGGAGGTAGAAGAAATAGATGAACTTACTAATTTTACCAGAGTCATTCACCACGAGGCTACACCCATTGACCCAAACTTCAGGACTGTAACCTCCAGACCATGGAGGTTACAGGCAATTACCGTTAAAAATGCAGCAGGTGACGAGGTAAGTAATGAAAGGTATACTTATTTTTCAGAGTCAATTGTAGGGACTACAGGCGGTACACATATTTACCGACCGCTGGTAGATACTAAAGTCATCACAGATGAATTTAATGGCAATAGTGTAAAAACCACTTATGACTATGACCTGACCAATGGCAACCTTACCCAGGAAAAAACAGAGACTTTTGCCAATACCTCTGGTAACGGTGCATACCTTACGCGGGAGATAACAGACTATTCTAGCTTTGTGACCGGTGCAGGTTGGTACGATCACCTACCTGAAAACGTCCTTACTATACGCACACGCTCTGGCAAAGATCCCGTGCAAAAGGAAACAGAAATAACTTATAACAACAAGGGACAGGTGGTAGAAAAAGCCATTTATCCCGGTGCTGAGGAAGAAGTACGTGAAGCATATGTATACGACAACACCTACGGTTACCTCATCCAAACCATTGTGTCCACACCCAATGCACCTGCCATACCCAACATTGCAAATAAGGTAAGCTATATCTTATACGAGTCTACTAACCGTTATCCTGAAACTGAAACCAACCCTGACGGTTGGGTAACTACTTATGCTGAACATAATAACAGAGGCTTGCCTACCTCTGTAACAGAGGCTAATGGCTTTACCAGTACCCTTGCTTACGATGTATTTGGCCGCAAAACCAGTAAGGCTGATCACTTAGGCGTAACCGCTACTAAGGCTTATAACTGGTTACTAAATAAGAATGAAGGGAAACTGTTTGAAGTCAATACCAATGGCAGTCATAGCCTGCCCGTTAAAACTATATACGATGGGCACGTAAGGGAAATGGAGAGCCATCGCCAAAACCAGACCGGGGATTGGATAAAAACCATAACTGAATACAATGCTAATGGTACCTTACACCGCCATAGCTTACCTGTGTATGCTACCGCTACCCCTGCTAATTGGACTACCTATGGCTATGACTCTTACCTGAGGCAAAACCAAATTACCGGCCCCACCAAAACCATAGACATTAGCTATAGCGCCAATAGCGTGACCACCACCAATACCACCGCCAACCAAAGCGAAACACAGGTAAGCGATGCCAGCGGACAGCTCATAAACCTTACCGATGCAGGGGGAACTATTACCTATAATTACAATAGCCTTGACTTACCCATTAGTATAAGTGCTCCAGGCAAAACCGTAACGATGGAGTATGACGACAGAGGCAACCAGGTAGTATTAAATGACCCCGCCATGGGGCCTATGACCTATACCTACGATGTCCTCAACAGGCTTCACACTCAAACGGATAACAAACAAAATACAATCACCCTTACCTATGATATATTGGATCAGATTCTGACGAAACAATTTCAGGATGCAGAGGACAACGAATTTACCATATCATTTGAACGGGATAATATAGTCAGGGGTAGGTTAGATAGCAAAACTCATACTGGCTCAGAGGTAACGGTAGCAAATGAATGGAACCCTATCACAGGTCTCCTCATGGTAAAGCATGAAAGTAGCCCACAGGGAGATTACAGTATACGTTATACCTACGACCCCAATACCTACAACTTGCTCAGTGTAACCTATCCCAACGACTTTAGCGTACAGCATTTCTATGACAGCAACAACCAACTGAAGCAGATAAAAGAGCAGGCCACCCAATTGAACATCTGGAACTACAAGGGCCAGGACGAGTATGGCCAGGTAACGGATTATGATCTTGGGCAAATGGACGTGGGCAAAACCTACGACCCTATAACTGGTATAATGGACCATGACATAGGCACTGGCTTTGGATGGGACTACCAGATAGACCCCGCCACGGGCAACCTGCAATACAGGCAAAGCCAAAACCCAGTAAGAAAGGAACAGTTTCAATATGACGGCCTCAACCGGCTGGAGCATGGCTTCGATGCGGCCAGCTTTACCATTACCTATGGCCCTTCAGGCAACATTACCTCCAAAACAGATGTGGGCACTTATGATATTGATAACCTGGGCAGGATAAACGAGATCATAGAAAATCCCAACACCATCCACCACGGCCTGCAAAGTATAGAGTACAATCAATTCAATAGCGTTTCTTACATACAAGAAGGGGATTACGAAGCCTTTTTTACTTATGGGCCTTACGAGCAACGCACCCAGATGGTAATAGAACAGCATGGACGTGAAATACTCTCCCGCGAATATTTGTTTAACGGCTTGTATGAGCGGGAGCACCAGTCTGGCAATACAACTGAATACGCCTATATCCCCACCCCCAGCGGTACCGAGGCCGTATATATTAGCGGGCATAAGGTAAACCGCAGGGACCAGGTGTATTACCTCAAAAAAGATTACCAGGGCAGTATACTACAACTCACCGATGCAGAGGGGACGGTGCAGGAGCACCAAAGTTTTGATCCCTGGGGTATGAAACGGGATCATCGCACCTATGCTATCGATTACCAGCCCGGAATAAATGGTACAAACCTCAGCAGCGGAATTATGTTTCGCGGTTATACCGGGCATGAACATCTGGAATGGTTTGGACTCATCAATATGAATGGCAGGCTCTATGACCCCTTGCTGGGCCGTATGCTTTCGCCAGACAATTATGTGCAGGACCCTATCTCTACCCAAAACTTTAACCGTTACAGCTATGTGCTCAACAACCCACTGAAATACGTGGACCCTAGTGGGGAGTTTGTTGTTGTTGACTCTTGGTTGGTTGGTTTCGTCCACGGCTTTTTTAGTCAAGGAAGTAATCATTTTGAAAACGGATGGAATGAAGCTAATCAAAGAGCTGGCAATGATCTTAAAATATGGGGTGGATTGTTTGTTAGTGATCCAAACAAGAATTTTCTTGAAAGAGCCTGGGAAATACATTCTAGATTTACTTGGCAAGCTCCGCAGACAGCCGGTGGTTTTTTAACCGCACACACCTATAATACTTTAGGGCTTCAAGGCGGTGTCCAAAGTGTTGAGTATTGGGGCGGAGCCACCGTTGTCACCACTGGAGATGATGACTGGGGAGCGGTAGCACAAGGTAGTTTTATAGTTGGGAACAGCACGCTTGAGGCAAATCCAAATAATCCCTTATTTCAGCATGAGTATGGACATTATCTCCAAAGCCAGGCTATGGGGATTGCTTATTATCCAAGGATTGGAATTCCAAGTATTTTAAGCGACAATGAGGCAGGACATGATTTTCACCCCGTTGAACAAGATGCTAATAGAAGAGCATTTCTGTACTTCAATAGAAATGTGGAGAACTTCTTAAATGATATTGATCTCACCAGTATCGATCCAACGAATAATCTTGGCTGGGACTTTTTTAGAAATCCGCTGAACGTTGATCGTTCTAATACCCGATTACAACATGTGGACTTTGGAAACGAGAACCAGTTGCGAGCCCTTAATGGCCTGAGCGTTCGTGCTAGGTGGTATGATTATGCCGGGTGGGTTTTCCCTGGTGTAATTCAGGTTGGTTTAATCAATGCCTACAACTATAATAGACAATGACTTTTAAACAACACTTCTTTTTTTAATGATGTCAGCTATAACCATTTTTCTACTTCTTTTTAACATACAGTGTAAAGCCGAAGATGCGTGCAATGTAAATGTTGAAGTTAAAAATTTTTCAGATTCAACCATTGTTTTCGCAATTATAGTTCCAAGTAGCACTGGTACATGCAGATTTGACGGACAGAATATAAGTGCGGGGGAAAGTTTCAACTACCGCCCCTTTAACTCTTGCATAGAAAAAAGTATTGGTAATGCAGTATTAGAAATTTATCTAATTCAATCTGCTAGTTTTAATCAACAATCGTCAAATTCTTTTAATTGTGATTCTATAGATAATCAATATGAAATTTTAGCTAAATATGAATTAGGTTTAAAGGAATTAGAAGAAATTGATTTTACAATTGTTTACTTCTAAGGAAATCAAACTCCGGCTGGCGCAGTTTTATAATCTGTGCTCATAACTTTAACAAAAACATATATTAAAAACAACCTTATGAAAACAACCACATTCCTTCTCCTCACCACCCTTGGGTTTACGTTAAGCGCCCAACCCGTAATATTTGCCTATAGTTATGATGAGGCCGGCAACCGCATACAACGGCAAGTAGTGCCCTTGCGCGTTGCTTCGCCTGGCAACACCGAAGCTGACCAGGCTGCTACCCGGGAAGAAGACCTGCTCAATGAGTTGACAGACCCCCTAAGTGAAGCACTTAGCATAAGCCTGTACCCCAATCCCGCACAGGAAGTGGTGAAAATCAACTTTTCCCAAAACGTAGAGTTGGGCGAACTGCGTGTAGTGGATAGTAAGGGCAAACTCTACTACCGTCAACGAGCCAAAGGCAGCTGGCTAGCCGGGCAGCCCCTGGAAGTACCCTTTGCCAACCTAAAGCCGGGCAATTACTTTATCCTCGTAAACGTAAATGGGGAAACCAAGCAGTACCAGATCATAAAAGGATAGACGGCAAGGATAGTATTTAAAAATAAATTTCATTTCTTTTGTAAGTACCTATGAGTTAATAAGGCCTAAAAAGAGCATAAGCGCTATGTCTACGATGGTGGTAGAAGAAGGGTTTAAAAAGAAGTAGTTTGTTTTAAATACTCGAAAAAGCTGGCCCGTAACCTCCAGGAAACGGATAACTGGTCTCCGTTAGAAAGGGTTACCACCGGGGTTTTTTCCCGGGTGCATTTTACCAGTTCCTTAATGTTGATAAGGTGCTTTTTATGGATCCTGAAAAAATGGCTTTGGGTAAGTTGTTCTTCAAAATGCCCCAGGGGTTTACTTATCATCTTTTCGTTACTGCCCTTGATGATAACTAAGGTATAAGCTCCCTTTCCTTCCAGGCGGATGATATCGGCCATTTCCACCAGTTCATAACCGTACAGGTCTGGCAGGGCGATGCGGTTGGTTGGCTGAGCCTGTTTTTTTACCTCACCGGGCTTTGCCGGCTTGTTAGTGCTTTTGAGTGCCTGTACCCGGGCTACCGCTTCTTTTAACCCGGCAACATCTATGGGTTTTAATAAGTAATGCGCGGCCTGGTAGCCAAAAGCCCTGAGGGCATATTCGCTGTGCCCGGTAGTAAATACGATACGGGTAGTGTTCAGCTCCAGTTTATCCAGGAGGTCAAAGCTGTTCTCTTCACCCAGGTGTATATCCAAAAAAACCATATCGACCTGTAATTCCTGCAGCTTTTGCCGGGCTGCCTTGGCGTTGGCCGCGCTACCCAGGAGTTGTACGTCAGGGCAGTGCTGTTTCAGGAGTTTGGCCAGTACCTGCCGGGCTTTGAGTTCGTCATCTATTATAAAGGCAGTGATTTCGCTTTGTTTCATCTTATTGGGGTATACTGAGGATAATTTGTGTTCCTCCACCTTCCGGTTGGCTCTCTATTTTTATGGCATAGGGCTTACCGTCAAATTCCCGGAGGAGCGCCAAACGCTCTTTAATATTTCTTAGGCCCAGCCCTCTGCCTGTGCCTTTTATTTTTTCAGTTTTTCTGGGATCAAATCCCTTGCCGTTATCAGAGATCACACAGTATAATATGGTTCCTTTTATATAAAAACTAACAGAAATCTTTCCTTCTTTGTTGGGTTTGGGTAAACCGTGCCAAATGGCGTTTTCCAGCAGGGGTTGTATCAGCATAGGCGGGATGAGCAGCTCACCGGGATCGAGGCCGTTTTGTACTTCTATTTGCCAACGGAATGTTTCACCGATCCGCATCTCTTCCAGCAAGAGGTAATTGCGGATCATATCCAGTTCTGCTGCTAGGCTGGTTTTACTCTGTTCCATATCATTTAACAGGCCTCTTAACAAACCGGAAAACTTCGTTAAATACAGATCGGCCTCTTCATTTTTTTTAAACAGTAACAAATGCCTTACGGAATTCAAGGCATTGAACATAAAATGTGGATTCATCTGCGCCTTTAGGGTGTGTATACCGGAACGCAAAAGCTGATGCTTCACAAACATTTTTTTTTGCTGTCTCCTTTTATACATTTCAGCCAAAAGAATGACTAGTGAAAGGACTAGCAAAAAAGCGGTAATTCTGAACCACCACTTCTCATAAAAATATTTGGGGATGAAAAAGGAATATTCCAGAGTAGTTTTGCTCCAAAGTCCGTGGGCATCCCTTGACATTAACTGAAAAGTATAATTTCCCGGAGGAAGATCCAGGTAACGGGCCTCCCTGTTGTGTGTATAGGTCCAGCCTTCTTCTCTTCCCAACAAGCGGTATTTATACCAAATGCGATTATCGTCCAGTAAGGTGTTTATGCGATAATGGAAGCTGATATCATTGTCGCCCGCTTGCATTTGAATGTCCTTGAGTTGTGGAATGGTATAACTGGTTTCTCCTACTTCTATTTTTTCAATAATGGAAACGTGGGGTATACGAGGGGATATTAGCGGCTTTTTCAAGCGCGAAAACTTTTTCTCCGAAAATGCAAAAATGGAGCTTCCATCTTTTACAATATGGTCGATATAATCCAAATCAATGCCATTCTGAGGCCCGAAAAAATGGGTTTCTACTATCCCTTTTTCATCGAACCGAAGCAAATTCAATCCGTTATTGCTTCCTATCCAGGCTTCATTGCTGTCTATTAGAATAGTGTGGCAAACGTCACTGCTCAAATGCAAGGCCTTACTTATCCGGAAGACAGAATCCTGGTCAAGAACAACTACCCCCCTTCCCTTGGGTAATATCCAGACCCTCCCATAGTGATCCACAGCCATATCCCTAATGGGGTTATTAAGTACCGGTAGTTTTGATTTTCGGAATTGCTGAGTGGCTGTATTAAAATATATTAGGCCTACCTGAGTTCCCAGTAGAAATTCACCTTCATTTTTCTGTACCAGGCAATAGACGCTTTTATTAAAACCCGATTTTTTAGAGTCGTACTGAAAACCTGTGGAGTCCATTAAAAAAAAACCCGATGAAGTGACTCCTAGTATCTCTGTTCCATATTCATTGGTATACAATCTTCGTATGAAACCTCGCTCGTAAGTCGGTGTCCAACTGATCCCCTCCAGGGAATCTGCATTTCTCTGTTTAATATCGAAACGATGGTAACGAAAAAACAGATCACCATCCGGCAGCCAGGCTACTTTTTCGAATTTATAAGGAGAAGTCACGCTCTTAAGAAAATACTGCCTGAGTGGTACAAGTTCATTATCATCAATGTAGTATATATGAAGGGTATCTCCCTTTACATACTTTAAAGTATCTTTCTTTAGGTAAACCGGGCGGGCTAAGGGTGCAATTACCTGTCCTTGAGGGATCTGAAACGTATTTTTCAGAGATGAGCTGACTTTAAACAGGCCGTTGTATTGCGTAGTGATCCAAAGTCTGCTTTGTCTGTCTTTACTTATGGAATTGAACAGATACGGTTTGAGATAATGCCCTACAAGGTTGGCAGAGTCTACTTTACCTTCAAAGTGCATGAGCCCTCCTGTGACTAAGGGAACAAAGTAATCTTCTCCAATTTTTTCGATATCCAGTACATGAGAATTAAAATCAAATGCAAGAGACACTCCTGTGCTATCCTTTATCAAAGCTCTGCCATCGAATACCAGAATTTCTTTGTTTTTGTCTTTCCACTTGGCTACGTGATAGCTACCCTCACTTTGGCAGAAAGTGATCTTTTTCCCTCTGTGCATTCCTTCTTTACACCAGATTCCTGGCTTATTTGCGGGATGTGTCTGTGGTTGATGCCTGTTTTCATATAAGCCGATGAGAGATTCTCCATTTTCTAATTTCATCGTCCATAGAAGAGTAGGTATATCCGTATCCAGGCTTTCGTGCACATCTGTCAGTTCTACTTTTTCCACGCCTCCTCCTATAGTAGCCTTAAAATAGAAGGTGGGTCTATCCGTGCCCGACATATATACTTCATCATTTACTACTGCTATTTGATTTATGTATATTTTGGGTGGGAGTAATTCCAATAAGCGATCGTTAAAAGAAGGGATAACGAACTTGCCTTTTTCCAAATAACAGACTCCACCGGTATAGGTGATAAGCCACAAGCGGTGTTTATCGTCTTCGTACATTTTAAGGATCACCTCATCCGGTAATCCATCCTCCACACCATAGATCTGCATTTTCTGCCCGTCAAATTTTATCAGGCCATGATCGGAACCAATCCACAAGTTTCCCAGGCTATCCTGATAGATTTCGTACAATTGGTTGCTGGGCAGCCCATCTTCAATGGTATAATTTACTACATTAAACTTCTCTGTGTCATTTTGTGCATTGAGATTATAAAAAAACAACGCAAAGTAAACGCACCAAATGTATCGGTAGAGCTTCAATGTTTTCAGGATCAGCAGAGGCCGATAAATTTAAATAATATGTCATAAAACCAACCTTGAAAGCTTGGCTTTTTATTCTTAAACTAACCGCAGTAAAAGGTAAGTGCTCTTTGACTTAAGAAACCTTATAAGCTAACTGCCTAATCTTTGTTTTTAGAAATTGATAGGTAATTCATCAGAAAATAAATGAAAGAAAAAAGCTTGATTTATAAGAAAGTGTTCAGCATGAGATCTTATCTTTCATTGAAGTTCAAAACCAGAACCAGATTACCGCTGTCGTAAAATTCTATGCTGCCGGCTGCTCCATCTTCAAGCGCGTGAAATTCCCAAAAAAAGATCTCATCATCTTGGAGTTCATTGGGATCCTCGTCCACTATCCTTAATTGCCACACTTCATCAGTGCCCAGGATCTCGGCAGGAAAGACCATAAAAGCCGGTAATGTCCCGGCATTGATCTCGGTGTAAGTGCTGAATTCCCAAAAGCCAGCCGAGCGTCTTTTAAGATCAACCCGCAGATCGGGCGGACTGTTATCGCTATCGTAATTTAATGCTGGCAAAGACAGGATCTCAGCCGATCTGAAATATCGGTTCGTGAGATCAACTTGATCTTCGCGCAGACAGGAACTGAATATCAGTATGATGCTTGCCAGAGTAATTATCTTTTTCATAAGGGTAAAAGATTGTGGTTCACTTCTATTTTTCAAAAACGAGGCCAAAGAACTTTATCTTTGAGAATCAGCCCTTTGTGTTTGTGGTTTCTGTTAATACTGTAATCAATGTTACTTTATAGCAATCGGGAAGTATTTAACTTTGTATAAAAATAAAGAAAGTGACAATAGAACAATTATATACTTCTTGTTTGGCCGAAGCTGCTTATTACGTTGAATCCCAAGGTGAAGCAGTTATTATTGATCCTTTGAGAGATGTGGACCAATATCTGGAACTGGCTGAAAAGCGGGGAGCGAGGATAAAATATATTTTCGAGACCCATTTTCACGCAGATTTTGTTTCAGGCCATCTCGACCTGGCCAGAAAAAGTGGGGCTACCATAGTTTATGGGCCTAATGCTCATCCTGATTTTGACTTTTATCCTGCTAAAGATGAGGAAGAACTGGAGTTGGGGTCCTACAGCTTCAGGGTGCTGCATACACCCGGACATACCATGGAATCCACTACCTATTTATTATTAGACGAAAATGGCAGCAAAAAGGCTATTTTCACCGGTGATACTCTTTTTATCGGAGATGTAGGCCGTCCTGATCTGGCGGTAAAAACTGACCTTACAGAGGAAGATCTCGCAGGACACCTTTACGATTCACTGCGCCAAAAAATTATGACTTTGCCCGATGAGGTAATAGTATATCCCGGGCACGGTGAAGGTAGCGCTTGTGGGAAAAACATGAGCAGCGAACGTTTTGATACTTTGGGCAATCAAAAGAAAACTAATTATGCATTGCGTCCTTCATTATCTAAAGAAGATTTCATAAAAGCAGTAACCTCCGGTCTGAGTGCCCCTCCCCAATATTTTCCCGAAAACGTAAAACTCAATAAAAGAGGCTACGACCCCCTGGATGAAATAAAATCCAGAGGAGGTAAGCCGCTTACGGTAGAGGAATTTGAAGAAATAAGACAGCATAGTAATACCCTGGTATTAGATACCCGCTTTAAAGACGATTTTGCCAGAGAACATATTCCCGGTTCAGTATTTATTGGCATAGACGGAAATTTTGCTCCCTGGGTAGGTACGCTAATAAACAATATCAATACCCCTATATTGATCGTTTGTGATGAAGGGAGGATTGAGGAAGTGCTTACCCGGCTTTCAAGGGTAGGTTATGATAATACAATGGGCTATCTGAAAGGCGGCCTTAAAGCCTGGCAGGAAGCAGGAAAAGAAACCGCCAGTATAGAGGAAGTTGAAGCCTCAGATGTAGCGGAGAATTTTGCAGATTGGAAAGATAAGATAATAGATCTGCGCAAGCCCGGGGAATATGCAGTCGGTCACATAGAGCAAGCGATTAACAAGCCTTTAGACGACATTTATAACCTCATGCCGGATTTTGACGTGAACAATACTTATTACGTCCATTGTAAAAGCGGTTATCGTTCGTTGGTGGCGGGCTCTATCTTGCAAAAAAATGGCCGAAAGAAAATAATAAATGTAAAAGGGGGGATTGAAGCACTTAAAGAAACAACCATTCCCATAGTAGTTACAGAAGAAACCCATCCGCTAACCTGATGGATCTACTCGAAGCCACCGGCTATTTTTTTGCACTTTTTATAGGTCTTTCCCTGGGGCTTACCGGGGCAGGAGGAGCCATCCTTACTGTACCTATTATGGTCTACCTGGTAGGTATAGACCCGGTCACCAGTACGGCCTATTCCCTTTTTGTAGTAGGCAGCACTGCTTCTGTAGGAGCTATTCGCAATTACCGCAAGGGTTTTACCGATGTCAAAATAGCCCTCTCGTTTGGCCTGCCTTCTTTTATTGTTATTTATCTGGTGAGGCGTTACCTGATCGGGTTTATCCCGGAAGAATTGTTTTCAATTGTGGGATATACTCTTACCAAAGATGCCATGATCATGCTGTTATTTGCGGGGCTGATGCTTGTTTCTGCCCGTAGAATGATCAGGTCGGGAAAACAAAAACAAAAGGCAGATAGTGTTACAAAACACGATTATGCTCAGTTAAGGCTCATCATACAGGGAGTGTTAGTTGGTTTGGTAAGTGGCTTACTGGGGGCAGGAGGTGGTTTTTTAATTGTGCCGGCTTTGGTGTTGCTGGCCGGATTACCTATGAAAAAGGCTATTGGAACCTCATTGTTAATTATAGCTTTTAACGCTCTGATCGGTTTTACGGGTGATCTTTCCCAAAGAACCATTGACTGGCTTTTTCTACTGCCTTTTACGGCTATAGCGGTAAGTGGCATTTTTATAGGTATGCGCTGGGCAGATAAAGTGGATGGCGCCCGCTTAAAAAAAGGCTTTGGCTATTTTGTATTGGCAATAGCCTTTGTTATGATACTAACGGAGGCTTTTCTGTAACTGATATCTAAACCAAAAGCCACAGCACATTTAACAATGTACCATGGCTTCCGGAAAAATTACATGATCGTCATTATTTCAAGGTGTAATACAACCCTACATAAATATTACGTCCGAAAATCGGTGCCCAGGTGAAATTGGTATCGAAATAAGGGGCATAAGGATTATCAGGGTTTACAATTGGGTCACCTTGTCTGAAATCAAGCAGGTTATCCGCTCCGATAAACAACTCGATATTGTTTTTAAGCACTTTGTTGATCTGGGTATTCACCGTAAAAAAATCGGGTGAAAATCCTTCCCGCTGAAAAGCCACCGGGCTGTTTTCTGTATTGGGCAAGCGCTTGTTGCCATACCAGTTTACCGTCAAATCAAATTTCCATTGACTTTCCGTACCGTAAGCCAGATTAGCGAAAGCCCTATGCTGAGGTATCAGATAGCTGAAATCCAAGCCATTGATGAATTGATCTTTGGCATCCAGGTATTTGTAGGCCAACCTTAAGTCGAAACTTTTGATGATCTCATAATCGATCTGGCTGAACAAACTGAAGGAACGGCTTCCCTGCTGGTTGAGGAAATAGGCGAGGTTGGGATCAGCATCCAGGTCTACTACCAGTTTGTTGTCAAACCAGGTGTAAAAGGCATCTACCGTAAGCTTTATTTCTTTTTCACTCAAATGAATATTCTGGCTGATACTGGCTCCGCTGTTCCAGGCAATTTCCGGTAAAATGGTGCTGATACCAGCGGCATTCACCACACGTGACGAAGCCAGTACGTTCTGGTTCTCCATGATGGCGTTGTACGTGCGTTGTCCCCGTCCTCCTCCTGCCCGGAAAGTGGTATACTCGCTTAAGTTGTAGCGCAAATTCAAGCGAGGGGTAATGTAAGCCTGCTCAAAATAACTGTTGTAATCGCCTCTGACTCCGGCTACCAAAGTGAACCTTGGGGAAGGCTCGTAGGTATACTCGAAATAAGCTCCCGGTACTATTTCATTTCTGTTGTGTTGGTATAGAAACGCATTCGTATTTTCTGGAGAGAGCTCCTCAACTACCTGGTCAGCCAGTAAAGACAAACCAGTGCGGTATTTGTGTTGGGTATTGCCCAAAATATCCTGATAGATAGTGTTGAGATACACACTATTTTGTGAGCAGAAATAATCCCTGTTTCCAAAAGTGGCGTCTTTATCCTGATAATTATAGCTGTAAATAATACCTATGCTGCGGTAAGGTTTGTCTTTGAAAACGTAACCGTTTTTCCCAAAAAGCTCAAATCGTCTGGTGGTAGCATCAACCCCCCACAAACTATCGGCCGGGTTTTGCTCATTGATAAAATCAGTTTGCCCTCCGGTTCTAATATCCTGAATGGCCGTAAACCCTAACTGACCTTCCCAACCGTTATCATTCTTAAAATGCCAGCGATTGGTGAGGTTAAATTGATTTCCGTTTGGAATATCGGCAAAACCATCTTCATTATTATCCCATACTATGGGAACTGCGCTGGCGTGAAACAGTATGGCACTGGATACATTATTACTTACCTTAAAGCGGGTTATCGCATTCATTTCCATCCGGCCACCCTGGTTGCCGTAGAGGTTAAGGAAAAGACGTGGTGCTGTTTCAGGTTTGTAAAACTCCACATTGATCTGCCCGGTAATGCTTTCATAGCCGTTGATGACTGAACTCAGGCCTTTGGTAAGCTGAATACTCTCTACAAAGGGGCCCGGTATAAAAGTAAGGCCGCTCATGGTATTCATACCCCTAGCAAAAGGGATATTTTCCCTTTGTATCAAGGCATACTTACCGGCCAGCCCCAACATTTCTATCTGACGGGTTCCGGTTACGGCATCGGTAAAAGAAACATCTACCGAGGCATTGGTCTCAAAGCTTTCGCTAAGATTGCAACAAGCCGCCTTGCGGAGTTCCTTATCATCGATCTTATAAGTGAGCTCGGCTTTTTTAAGGTCTATTGCAGTAGCATCAGATTCTGCGATCACTTCGGCACCATCTAAGACTTCATTTTCAGCCTGTAGACTGAAGTTTACTTCTCCTTTTCTGGAAATAATGATCTTGGACTGAGGTTGATAACCGATAAAGCTGGCTATCAGGGTAGTTTTTCCCGGCACCGGATCAATTGCAAATTTTCCTTCTTTATCAGTAATAGTACCGGTTTCAGTTCCTTTCCAGTAGACATTGCCTCCCGGTAGCGGAATGGCTTTTCCGTTTTCCAGCACTTCTACAGTTCCTGTGATCTGGCTCCATAAGCAAAGCGGAAGCAATGCTATAGCTGCTATGACAATAATAGGTTTCATAACAGCTTGTTCACTGTTGATCCTTTACCACTTCCGGGTCGCGGTAATGGCAACAGCGATGAAGACTCTGATAGGCCTCTTCATCGGCAGTGTTATATTCAGTATCGTAACCGGATTTATTGATAGACGCACCGATAGTGGCTAAAGTGATCTTCTCCGGATCGTAGGAGAGTTGTAAAACTTTGGTCTCAGGGCTCCATTCAGCAGAATAAACGCCTTCCAGCATGGAAGACTCTTCTATTACCTGCTTGCACATATTGCATACACCATTTACCATCATGGTAGTAT
>JANQHO010000029.1 GCA_028277105.1 Owenweeksia sp.
ACGGTACAGAATTGGTATCCCGGAGATAAGAATGGAAAAGGTGGAGTTTTCAATTTTGTTACCAAACGCGGCATATGCGAACGAAACGCCAAAATATCATGGACTCAGGTAGAAACCGGTTCAGCCGTAACCTGGAAATATCCTTCCTGTATTTTAAAGGGTGAAAATTCTGTAGGGGAATTCTACTCTGTAGCCGTTACTAACAATTTCCAGCAAGCCGATACCGGTACCAAAATGATCCATTTGGGTAAAAACACCAAAAGTACCATCATCAGCAAAGGGATTTGTGCCGGAAAGAGCAATGGCAGTTACCGCGGACTGGTAAAGATTGGTCCCCGGGCTGAAAATGCGCGTAATTTCTCTCAGTGTGATTCCCTCTTAATGGGTAGTAGCTGCGGCTCTCACACCTTTCCTTATATAGAAACCAAGAACAAGTCGGCTAAAGTGGAACACGAAGCCACTACTTCTAAAATTGGCGAAGATCAGATCTTTTACTGCCAGCAGCGCGGTATTGGGGAAGAAGAAGCCATTGCCTTGATCGTAAATGGTTATTGCAAAGATGTACTGAACCAATTACCTATGGAATTTGCCGTGGAAGCGCAGAAGTTATTGGCCATTAGTTTAGAAGGTTCGGTGGGATAATACGTTTAAGGTTACAAGGTTCAAAGTTATGGCAACCATAGATAAATTTGAGAATTTAAGAGTTTGGCAACAAGCCAGGGAATTATCCAAATGGTTGTTTTCTCTCATTCAATTCACTGAATTAAAAAATGATTTTAAACTAAGAAATCAAGCCGAATCTTCAATAGGATCAGTTATGGACAATATTGCAGAGGGATTTGAAAGAAATGGCAAAAGAGAATTCATAAACTTTTTATCAATTGCTAAAGGTTCCGCTGGGGAGTTTAGATCTCAACTATACAGGGTGTACGATAGGGAATACCTATCAAAAGAAATTCTGAAGCAAAAAATTGAAGAGATAGCGATTTTAAGCAAGGGCTTGAGTTCCTTTATTCATTATCTCAACAACTCTGAACTCAAAGGTTGGAAGTTTAAAGAACCTGATTCAGAGCATGAACTAAAACTTCAACTTTGCAACATTAAACTTTAAACATTAAACCAGATAATGCTTAAAATAGATAATTTACATGCTGGGATTGAAGGAAACGAGATCCTGAAAGGAATAAATCTCCAGGTAAATCCTGGAGAGGTTCACGCTATTATGGGGCCTAACGGTTCTGGTAAAAGCACTTTATCCTCCATTATTGCCGGAAAAGAAGATTACGAGATCACTGAAGGACACCTGGACTTTGAAGGGGAAGATTTGCAGGACCTTTCACCGGAAGAAAGGGCCCACAAAGGTATTTTTCTTTCGTTTCAATATCCGGTAGAGATCCCCGGAGTTACAGTTACTAATTTTTTGAAGACCGCTATTAACGAGATCCGCAAGGCCCGAGGGGAGGAACCTATGCCCGCCAATGTAATGCTCAAAATGATGCGCGATAAGATGTCTCTCCTGGAAATGGACAAAGGTTTTCTGAGCCGTTCCTTAAACGAAGGTTTCTCCGGAGGGGAAAAAAAACGCAATGAGATCTTCCAGATGGCCATGCTGGAACCCAAACTGGCTATACTGGACGAAACCGATTCCGGTCTTGATATAGACGCTTTGCGCATCGTAGCCAATGGAGTCAACAAACTCAAAGGTAAAGACAACGCCATAGTGGTCATCACCCACTATCAGCGCCTGCTCGATTATATTGTACCTGATTATGTGCACGTGCTGTTTGACGGTAAGATTGTAAAATCCGGTTCTAAGGAATTGGCTTATGAGTTGGAAGAAAAAGGTTACGACTGGATCAAACAGGAAGCTGCCACCCTTTAATTTTCTCGATTTGGAAGCACTGAAAGACAAACTGGAGTCGTCATTTCTCGTTTTTGAGAACGAAGTAAACGGAGAGCGGAATTCTTATGCACATAAGATCCGCCAGGAAGCCTTTAAGGTTTTTGAGGAAAAGGGCTTTCCCACCAAAAGGGATGAAGAGTGGAAATACACTAACCTTAAGCCTCATCTCAAGCAGGATTACCGCATTTTTCCCAAAGAAGAAAATACGGTTGAGTTTAAGGATGTGAAGCGCTTTTTCCTGAGCGATATCGATACTTATAAATTGGTTTTTATCGATGGCATATACAGCTCATGGCTCAGCGAAACTACCCACAAAGGTTTTGACGTATGTACTTTTTCCAGTATGCTGCGCAAATACCCCGAAGTAGTAAAAGATTACTTCAATCAGGCACTGCCTAAAGAAGAATCACTGGCTGCTATTAATACTGCTTTTGCCCGTGAAGGAGCTTTTATCCGCATCAAAAAGAATAAAACGGCCGATAAACCCATACAGGTCATCTTTTTCACCACCGATCATCAAAAGGAAATGTGGATGCAGCCACGCAACCTGATCGTACTGGAAGAAAATGCTGAAGCCCAAATTGTAGAACGTCACCAGAGTTTGAGTTCCCATGAGGTTTTCAGCAACAGTGCTACCGAAATATTTGCCGGAAGAAGTTCGCGTTTGCACTACTACAAGATCCAAAACGACCAGTTGAACGCTTCACTGGTAGACAATACTTCGGTAAAACAATATGGTAACAGTTCTGTGAGAATGGGCACCTTTACCTTTGGCAATAAACTGGTGCGCAATAATCTCAACTTCTTTTTAGAAGAGGAACATACGGAAACCCATATGGACGGCATTACTATAATTGGTGAAAACCAAACAGCCGATCACCATACTCTGGCCGACCACAAGGTTCCCAATTGCTACAGTAACGAACTCTACAAAGGCGTATACGACAGCAATGCCCACGGAGTATTTAACGGTAAAGTAATGGTACATCCCAATGCCCAAAAAACCAACGCTTTCCAGAGCAACAACAATATTTTACTAACGGATAAAGCTTCTATTGACACTAAACCTCAACTGGAGATTTATGCCGATGATGTTCAGTGCTCACACGGTTGTACCATAGGTCAGATTGACGAAGATGCTCTATTTTATCTGAATTCAAGAGGTATTCCTGAAAAAGAGGCCAAAGCACTATTGCTCTATGCATTTGCCAACAGTGGTTTGCGCAATGTGAAAATTGACGAATTGCAGAAAAAGCTAAATCGCCTGATTGCCCGCAAACTGAGCGTAGAATTGGATTTTGATTTATAGCGATAATGGGGACAGAAATCTTGTCGTTTGACGTAGAAAAAATCAGAGAACAATTTCCTGTACTGAACCAACGGGTAAACGGTTACCCCTTGGTGTATTTTGATAATGCGGCTACCTCCCAAAAACCGCGGGCAGTTATCGATGCCATTTCGGAATACTATCAAACTATAAACAGCAATGTACATCGCGGAGTGCATCACTTAAGTCAACTCGCCACCGATGCTTACGAAAAGGCCCGCGAAAAAGTACAATTACACATCAACGCCCGGCACACCCATGAAATCATTTTCACTAAAGGAACTACAGATAGCATTAATCTGGTGGCTTCCGGTTTTCGGGATCTGATTAAAGAAGGCGATGAGATCATCATTTCTGCCCTGGAGCATCACAGCAACATAGTACCTTGGCAAATGCTCTGCGAAAAGATAAGAGCTAAATTGAAGGTCATCCCTTTTAATGATATGGGAGAGCTTATCCAGGAAGAATATGATAAACTCCTGAGCGAAAAAACAAGGCTGGTGGCTTTTAATCATATCTCCAATGCCCTGGGAACCATTAATCCTGCCAAGGAGATGATCGCCAAGGCCCACGCAGCCGGAGCTGCTGTGTTAATAGATGGTGCCCAGGCTATTCCTCATATGGCAGTAGATGTGCAGGATCTCAATGCCGATTTTTACGCCTTCAGCTCCCATAAAATGTTTGGGCCTACCGGGGTAGGTATACTTTATGGCAAAGAAAAATGGCTGGAAAAACTCCCTCCTTACCAGGGAGGTGGCGAAATGATCAAAACCGTAAGCTTTAAAAAAACCACTTATGCCGGCCTTCCTCATAAATTTGAAGCCGGAACTCCGAATATTGAAGCTGGTATAGTGTTAGGTGTAGCCGTTGATTTTTTACAGGAAATTGGTCTCGAAAACATTGCTGCCTATGAACAGGAATTGCTGGAATACGGTACTCAAAGGCTGATGGAATTTGATTTCATGCGTATCATTGGCCAGGCAGAAAATAAGGCCAGTGTGATCTCCTTCCTGATGGGCGATCTGCATCCCTATGATGTAGGCTCCATCGTTGACAAACTTGGTATCGCCCTCAGAACCGGACACCACTGTGCTCAACCTATTATGGATGGCTTTAATATTCCGGGAACCTTGAGAGCTTCCTTTTCTTTTTACAATACTAAAGGAGAGACCGACCGCATGATAGAAGCTCTTAAAAAGGCCAAAATGATGTTGTCTTAGTTTTTTAAAATTTATCTTGCCGCCTTTTTGATATAATCCCAGGATATATGTTGACTCCTGACCACATCAATAACAAATTAAGTATTCCCGATAACGACTCTACTACTCCCGTTAAAGTAGAGGAGGCCAAAACCATATATGACCTGATTAAATCCAGGGGCATTACTAAAACCCTTGAGATCGGTTTTGCCTACGCCCGTTCCGCCTCTCATATTATGGCTGCTTCAGGAAGTCTTCACATCGCTATGGATCCCTTTCAGGATCACTACGGAAATATTGGCGTAAAAAACATCGAAAATTTAGGCCTGGCAGATAAATTTGAACTGATACGGGACTTCTCCCATGCCGTGTTGCCTCAATTTGTGAAAGAAGGCCGGAAGTTTGAATTCATCTTCATCGATGGCGATCACAAATTTGACGGTATTTTTATCGACTTCTATTATTCTGATTTCCTTATTGATAAGGACGGCTTACTGCTATTCCACGATACCTGGATGAGAAGTACTCAACTGGTATTGCAGTTCATCCGGAAAAACAGAAAGGATTACAAAGAAATTCCCGTTGCGAATCAAAATATGGCCCTGTTTACCAAAATAGGGGAAGACCAGAGGGATGGCATGCATTTTCGCGAGTTTTATACTCTCAAATCCTATTCCCGCCATCATATCACCATGCATATGTATGAAAACCCAAACGGTTTAGTGAGAAAACTCTGGCTTGGTGCTAAAAAAATAATGGGTAAATAAGACTTAATTAAGGGCCGATAAGGCAAGCTAATAAGGCGCTGCAGTGAATTCCCCTACCTTTGTATCTCAGATAATCTGAAAATTATGTCTATTGATAAAATACAGGAAGAAATCGTAGAAGAATTCGCCCTGTTTGACGATTGGATGCAGAAGTATGAGTACCTGATCGAGCTGGGTAAATCACTGCCTTTGATCGATGAGCAGTACAAAATCGATGACAATATCATCAAAGGTTGCCAAAGCAGAGTTTGGCTGCACGCTGATATTGAAGGCAATAAGGTTGTTTATACAGCAGACAGTGATGCGATCCTCACCAAGGGGTTAATTGCTTTAATGATCCGCACTTTATCTGATCAAAAACCCGATGATATTGTTAATGCTGATATGAGCTTTATTGACCAGATAGGATTAAAAGAACATTTATCCCCTACCCGGGCCAATGGATTGCTCAGTATGATCAAGCAAATGAAATTTTACGCTTTGGCTATGCAAGCCAAAGATCAGTTTTAAGGTTTTAAAGTTCAAAGTTTAATGACCCTTGATAACAACTTTACAACATTAAGTTTTACGACCCATTTATGACAGACGCAGAATTACAGGCGATAGGAGATCAGGCGATAGAAGTGCTCCGCAGCATATACGACCCTGAGATCCCCGTTGATATATACGAATTAGGACTGGTGTACGATGTACAGGTCAGCACCGAACAGGATATCAAGATATTGATGACCCTTACCTCTCCCAACTGCCCGGTAGCCGAGAGTTTACCGGAAGAAGTGCGAGAAAAGGTGCGCTCTATTAAAGACGTAAGGGAGGTAGAGGTAGAGATCACTTTTGACCCGCCCTGGACCAAGGATATGATGAGCGAAGAAGCGAAGTTGGAGTTGGGGTTTCTTTAATGGTTTGATGTTCGGGGTTCTAGGTTTGAAGTCATGGGTAAAATCGAAAAATTTGAAGACTTAACAATTTGGAAAGACGCTTTTGAATTTTGCATATGGCTCAATCAATTAGTTAATTCCACCGATCTCAAACAAGATTTTTCGCTCAGAAATCAGATTGAAGCTTCGGCAGGTTCTGTAATGGACAATATTGCTGAAGGGTTTGAACGACAAGGCAATAAAGAATTTATTCGTTTTCTTTTTATTGCAAAGGGTTCTTTAGGTGAAGTAAGATCACAACTCTATAGATTAAAAGTGAAGGGATATATTAGTGATAGCGTATTCACAGAAAAAACTGACTCCCTAATAATTACAGGTAAAAAAATTAACCGCCTCATTTCATACCTCAAAGAAAGTGAACATAAAGGGTGGCATTTCAAAGAAGATCATGAATCATATGAGTAGCAATAAATCACAAACCACGAACTACAAACCACAAACCACAAACCGTGAAGAACTTATCCCTAACCGCGTTGCTTCCAGTGGCCTCATCACCCTCAGCCTCGAAGATTTTTATCCCCGGGGTAAACGCATGCAATTGGATATAGCCGATTGGCTTTACGAGCGTATGATCCTCAGGGAAAAAGATTTCCGCGCAAAGGTTAAGGAACACAACTGGGACCAGTACCAGAATGCTTATGTAGCGGTATATTGCTCGGAAGAGGCCATTATACCACAATGGGCTTATATGCTATTGGGAGTTTCCCTGGAGCCCTACGCCAAAAAGGTTGTTTATGGCTCTTTGGAATTACTTGAAAACATTGTAATGGAAGAAGCCTTTAATGAGGCTGATCTGGAACAATACCAGGATCAAAGGCTTATCATCAAAGGTTGCGGAGACCTCCCTATCCCAGCCCAGGCCTTTTTGAGTTTGTCGGCCCGCCTAAAACCCCTGGCCAAAAGCATTATGTACGGTGAAGCCTGTTCCACTGTGCCGATCTATAAAAGAAGATAAGCTTTATTCCGCCAGAAGCCGCTTTGCTTCAGCAATGGACTCATCGGTGAACTTGGCCAGGTCTGTGATTTTTTCCTTTTCAGTTACAAGAAATTTCTTTTTGGCCTCAGTTTCCATGTTGTTGTCATCGTAATTCTTTGAGAAATAAGCCATCCAGTCCATCATTCTGTCGTGAGCTTTTTGCAAGTCAGCGTATAACTGGTAGTAAACAGCAGTATCTGTTACACCTTCGCCCTGCCATTTTTCCTTTAATGCTTTCTTAAGCTTATTCATGGTATTCATCTGAGCCATGGTAATGTCATGCGCTTCCATCACTTCTTTTTTAAGCTGGGTAACTTCATCGCCTTTGGCCTTATTTCCTTTATTAGAGTCAGCCGCATTATTACAGGCTACCAGTATAATCAGTGTTCCAATTACAAATAAAAATTTTTTCATTTTTCTTTTTTCTTTTCCCTTGCAAAACTAAAATCTATTCCTGAAGAAGGCTTTATTTTTCTCTATTTCTGACCGACCTTTGCCTTATGAAGATGCAAAGAGCCGATTGGATTAAGATCATTTTAGTATTGATCGTTTTTGGCAGCGGTCTCACTGCCAGTTACTACATGTTAAAACCCCAAAGAAAGCTTCCTGTTTACAACCCTTCGGAACTCGACCGGAGATTAGTGGACGAAAGTATACAACGACAAGGGCGCAACCACCGCACCTTGCCTTTTGCCCTGCTCAATCAGTATGGCGATACCATCACTGAAAAAAACCTGGAGGGGAAGATCTACGTAGCTGACTTTTTCTTTACTACCTGTCCGGGCATTTGTAAAGACATGGCTGTTCAAAAACGCAGGCTACAGACAGCTTTAAAAGACGATGATCAGTTTGTTTTGGTTTCCCACAGCGTAACCCCGGAAATAGATTCTGTTCCGGTAATGAAAGAATATGCCGAACTACAGGGAGCCATAAGGGGTAAATGGCATTTACTGACGGGTGACAAGCCCCAGATCTACAAACTGGCCCGCCAATCCTATTTTGCGGTGTTAGACGAAGGAGGTAATGGCGATGAAAACGATTTTATACACACGGAAAACTTTATACTCATCGATCCTCAAAAACGCATCAGGGGCTTTTATGACGGTACCTCCAAAGAAGATGTAAACCGCCTGATTGAAGATATTGAGCTTTTGAAAGTAAGCCTTTAAAGCTTGCTAAAAACTACTATATCCTGATAGGCCGTAAAATCTTTGCGGCCGCACCAGCGACCGTATCTCACGGTATTCTTTACTTCCAGGCCGTAGGAGCTAAAAATATCCAGGAAAAAGGCTTCCTTATAAGCAACGGCACTTTCCGGAACTTCAACACTTACTGTATAAGTATTCTCATCATAGGGTTTAAACGGCTCCTTCGATTTACCCTCTTGCAAATATTTTTCTGACTCTTCATTGATCAAAAAACAAGTAACGAATACGTTGGCTCCTCTTTTAGTGAAACGGCTTATTTCAGCTACATAATTCACAACATCAGCCGTCAGCATATGGGTAAAAACAGAAGTTAAAAAAACAAAGTCCGCCATATTATTCTCAATTGGAAAACGGTATTCTGCCGCTTTGAGCTTACCTGTGGGATTATAGCGTTTAGAGAAAATGTCGGCATGAATGAAATGAAAATTCTCGTGTTCTTCATACGCTTTTCTGCTCCAGTCTACCGCTTCTTTCACGATCTCTTGCCCGTAATACTCCCCGGTAGTCAAAAAATCTTTTAGCGGATAGGCCATCCGGGCATTACCGCTCCCAATATCCACTACCGTATCTGTGGATTTCAAGCCTCCCAACTCCACAAAAAAGCCTAAAAACTTCTTTCCCATTTCTATGTAATGGCCCGGCCCCACTAAACCCGTAATCTTTTTAGGGGGCAGATACATATCCTTATTACTATTAAATATTCTTCTTAAAAAATTCATGTCAACGCCAAAAGTAATACAATCTCCAGCTCCTCTATTCAAACCGCAGCTGCATCTTCTTCACCCGGTCTTCCAGCTTTTCAGCCGTCATTCGTTCGCGCAAACGGTCCACCATAATAGGAAAAGAAAGCGGGGTAGGTTTTTCAATATTAACGATCACTATTTTTTGTTGGGAAATACGCTCCAAAGCCATACGCAAACGCCCTTCTTCGAGTTGAAACTCCAAAGATTCGTCATAAGCCTGTTGCAACAGCAAATTATCAGGCTCAAAATCCTGGAAAACGTTGAAGATCAATTGTGATGAAGATTGTAAATGTTTTTCTTTTACCGGCTGACCGGGATAGCCCGTAAACACCAGCCCGGATATGCTGGCGATGTCGCGGAAACGCCTGCGCGCCAGTTCAATGGAATTGACGCTTTGCTGAATATCTTCACGTAAGTCCTTAACCGTAAAAACATCTGAATCTACCGCTTCCTGGATCGGGATATCTTCATCCGTAAGCAACTCAAAGCCATAGTCATTCATGGCAATAGAAAAGCTGAAGGGCCTGAAAAGTGACAAACGATAAGCCAGTACAGCCGCCATTCCCTCATGTACAAAGCGCCCTTCAAAGGGGTAGACAAATATGTGATACCCTTCATCGGTCTTTAACTTCTCAATGAGAAACTCATCCTTTTGAGGAATACGGGAGCGCTCCCGCTGTACTTCCCACAGTGGTTCTATCAACTTGAGTTCCGGGTCAGTTGAGGCTTTGAGGTAGGACTGTTCGATCATGGTGCGCAACATCGCTCCCATCTCTGCCGAAAGGGGCATACGCCCACCTTGCCAGCTGGGGATCTTACCAGTTCTGCGATTGGACTTACGCACCTGGGCTTCCATACCTTTAACCCTGATCAATTCCAGGCAACGGCCGGAAAACCAAAACACATCTCCCGGTTTTAACTTGGAGATAAAGTATTCTTCTATGGTACCTAAAAAAGCCCCCGACTGAAATTTTATGCGAATAGAAGCATCGCTTACGATGGTGCCCATACTCATGCGATGGCGCATAGCCGTTCTGCGGCTATTTACTTTGTAAATACCTTCCTCTACTTCTACTTTCCGGAACTCATCGTAACCCGATAGCAATTCTCCGCCTTTGGTGATAAAATCAAGACACCACTGCCATTCGGCATCGGTAATGGAATGGTAGGAAAAGGTTTGCCGTATTTCCCCTAAAAGCTGTTTCGGTTCAAAGCCATCGGAAACAGCTAAGGTGATAAGGTACTGGATCAACACATCGAAAGAGCGGAAGAAGGGAATGCGATCTTCGATCAGCTTGTTTTCAATCGCTTTGCGCAAAGCCGCTGCCTCTACCAGTTCCAGGGTATGCGTAGGAACAAAATAAATGCGGCTGGTAGCTCCCGGCTGGTGGCCGCTCCGGCCAGCCCTTTGCATGAAACGGGCCACTCCCTTAGGGCTTCCTACCTGGATAATGATTTCCACCGGACGGAAATCCACGCCCAGATCAAGGCTGGCCGTACACACTACTGCCTTGAGCAAACCGGTGTACAAAGCATCTTCCACCCAGAAACGCAGGTCGCGGCTGATAGAACCGTGGTGCATAGCGATCTGACCGGCCATATCCGGAGCAATATCCAGTATCCGCTGGTACCATATCTCAGCCTGAGAACGGGTATTGGTAAAGATCAAGGTGCTCTCGCTTTCCTTGATCACCGGCATTACCTTTTCCAGCATTTTGATACCTAAATGCCCGGCCCAGGGGAGGGTTTCCACCTCATCCGGTAAAATGCTCACCACCTCTATTTTCTTTTCAATATCCGCTTTGATAAAGCTCGCCTGGCTTTTGTCATAAGCAGGGCCCAATAATACCTCTATGGCCTCCTGCATATTGCCTATGGTAGCAGAAATACCCCAAACCCTTAATCCGGGCTTTAAGGCTTTAAGACGGGATAAACCCAGTTCCATCTGCACCGCCCGCTTGGAGCCCATCAGATCGTGCCACTCATCTACAATGACCGACTCCAGGTTTTTGAAAAGATCTGCATAGCTTTTATTGGACAACAGCAAATGCAGGCTTTCCGGTGTGGTGATGAGCAGGTTGGGCATTTGCCTTTTTTGTTTGCTGCGCTCACTGGTAGAGGTATCTCCTGTTCTCACTCCAACTGTCCAGCCCACGTCCATTCCTTCGCTGGCCCGTTCTGCTGACTGTAAGATCTCTTTAGCCAAAGCCCGTATGGGCGTGATCCAGATACAGCGCAAGCCTTTGACCGCTTCAGCAGAAGACAACATAGCCGGAATCATTAAAGAGTACGTCTTACCGCTGCCCGTTGGGGCATTCACCAAACCGGACAAGCCCTGGGCATAGGCTTCCCAGGCTTCCCTCTGGAAAGGGGCCGGTTGCCAACCTTTAGATTGAAACCATTTTTCAACTTTTGTGAATGTGGACAATTAATTAGAGTTTTGTGTTTTTAGGGGTTACCCCCTGCTCGGTTTTCACCTCGCTGTCCCCCTCAAGGGGGACAATTTATGAGCGGAGTGAATAAATAGGGGTAACCCCTAAAACATAGGATGCACAGGCTTATTGTCCAGGATTCCCTCTATCCTCTCCATTACTTGGGGAGTCAGTAATTCCTTTACAGCACTGGCCTTTAAATTTTCTTCCAATTGATAGACTTTGGATGCTCCGAGAATCACCGTACTTACATTTTTATTTTTAAGGCACCAGGCTATAGCCAACAAAGCCATACTGGTTCCCAGTTCTTCCGCAAAACTACTCAGTTGGCGAACCTTGGCCAGGTTTTCCTCTACTAAGGCCCTGTCTTTGAGCCAGCTCATATCTTCCCGGTTCAGACGGGTACCTTCCGGTATACCATCGTTATACTTTCCCGTTAAAACGCCACTGGCCAAAGGCGACCATACCGTAGTTCCCAAACCAACGGTTTTGTAGATCTGGCTGAATTCCACTTCCACCTTATCGCGCCACAGCATATTGTACTGCGGTTGCTCCATAGTAGGGCCGATCAAATGATGCTCCTTGGCTACCATATGGGCTTCCATAATTTCCTGGGCACTCCATTCGCTGGTGCCCCAGTACAAAACTTTTCCCTGCTGGATGAGGTTGTGCATGGTCCAAACGGTTTCTTCTATGGGCGTTTCCTTATCGGGACGGTGGCAAAAGAAGAGATCCAAGTAATCGGTTTTCAAACGTTCCAAGGCCTGATGGCAGGCTTCCGTTAAATGCTTGCGGGTATTGCCCCTTTGGGTAGGTTTGGAATCTTTTAGACCCCAAATACCAAAAAAAGCTTTGGAGGAAAGAATATAGGAGTCGCGTCTCCAATTCATTTCCTTTAGGATTTCTCCCATTACTTCCTCACTTTTCCCTACAGCATAAACCTCAGCATTATCAAAAAAGTTAATACCCCCATCATAAGCCATTTTCATGAGGTCTTTGGATGTAGTATTATCGATTTGGTTTCCAAAAGTAATCCAGGAGCCAAAGCTCAGCTCGCTCACTTTTAAGCCTGATTTGCCCAATCTGTTGTATTGCATAATTTTTAGGTTTTGTTTGAGAACGGTGTAATATGGTTTAAGTTCGTGTTTTAGCTAATTTCGTAATAAACCCCAAATTATGGCGATTCAAAAACCTTTTAACCTCCAACAGTGGATAGAAGAAAACCGCGATCTGCTGAAACCACCTGTAGGTAATAAGAACCTTTACCCTGCCGGGGAAGACTATATTGTAATGATAGTAGGCGGCCCTAATGCGCGTAAGGATTACCATTACAATGAAACGGAAGAACTCTTTTACCAGTTGGAAGGCCAGATAACGGTACGCATACAAGAAGATGGTAAGCCTGTGGATGTCAACTTAGGGCCGGGTGATATGTTCCTCTTACCGCCCAAAGTACCCCATAGCCCTATGCGCTCGGCCGGTTCTGTTGGTTTGGTGGTAGAAAGGGTGCGAAAAAAGGAACATACCGATGGCTTACTTTGGTTTTGCGAAAACTGCAACAACAAACTGCACGAAACCTATTTTCCTTTAAATAACATTGAAAAGGATTTTTTGCCGAGATTCAGAGAATTCTACACTTCAAAAACATTGAGAACCTGTAACAATTGCGGCCATGTGATGGAAGCGGATGAAAGGTTTGTAGGCTAGCTCTATTGCAAAAATTCGAAAGCTGCCTCATCATCTCATCTTAAGACTTATAAAACACTTAAGCTAATAGCAAAAAAGTGCGATGCACTATACTCATACGTTGGGGCACATTAAAAGAAAAACGAAATTAATGAAGCAAACATTTTTGATTGGAGCTCTATTCCTTATAGTTCAATCGACCTTTGGACAGCACCTTTACCCTGAAAAATATGACAACTGTAAATTGAGTCGTTTTTGCCTCGACTGTGGAGAACCAAAAGCTGAACTTTCTGACGATGCAATTAAAAATATACTCAGCGGCCTGAATCAAAAATCTCTTAAAAAAATTAACGGTTCGATTAAAGTCCAAATTCTAGTTGACACATTAGGTAACTCATGCCTTATTAGCTCCGAGAATAGCACGAATGTTTCTTCTAAAAAACTTGAATTGCAAAATGCTATTAACTCAATGTCCAGATGGGCTCCTTCAATGAAGGATAATAAACCCCAAAGTGCTTCAGTTTCTTTAGAACTTGTGTTTCAAGACGGAAAATTGGGGTTAAGAAGACTCGTTTTTGATTTTTCAAATAACACAAATTTCAAATCAGTCGGAACGCCAGATGTAAAAGGGTCAAAAGCCAAAGACCTTAGTGTAGATTGGGTGTTATTTAATCAATCAAATTCAGACCTGCCTTGGGACATGACTAGAACCGTTATTGCCACAAATGAAAATCTATGGATTGGAACAGACAATGGACTTGTGAAAATGGTTGATGAAAAAATGGAAATTTTTGATGTCACAAATTCAGCCATTAAGCCAGTCAAATACAATAAAAACAGAGCTTCTTCAATAAGGTATGCTGCAATTGATAACAAAGACAACCTTTGGTTAGCGGCAGGTTGGGAAGCTTATAAATTTGATGGTAATGAATGGACGGTTTTTGATTCAATCAATTCGCCTGTCGTTTGGCCAAGGAGAATCCTCTCTGGCAAATCAAATAACGTTTATTTGACTTCTTGGCGTGGCTTAGCTAAATATGATGGTGAAAATTGGAGTGTAATTGACACCTCAAACTCGAAACTTCCCTCCAATAAAATATCGGGAGTGTTTGTTGACAAACAAGAACGTTTATGGATTGGAACTTTTGACGGTAATGTTAGAATTGATAAAAGCGAAACTATAGAATTTAATGAGACTAATTCACCACTAAAAGAAGGTTCAATATCACAAGTTTATGAAGATGATGAAGGAAATCTTTGGTTTGACCTTTATAGTAAAGACAAATCCCAAGCAGGAATGTGGTTGTTAAACACAAGTGGAGAATGGACTTCAATTAGACCAAAGAATTCAGAGCTTTTTACAAAAAATGACATTAATGACTTTTTACTTGATGAAGAAAATAAGGTCTTGTGGATTGCTTTGAATAGTGTTGGACTAATTCGTTATGACATTCAGAATGACAAGTGGGAAACCTATACTCCAGAAAACTCAAGTGTGCCAAGTATTCATGTAATGAAACTAGCAAAAGACCATAAAGGGACTATTTGGGCTGCGACTTTTGCAGGAGTTATAAAAATGAAAAAATGAAACGATGCCCTAACTTATGAGTATAGTGCATACCCTTCGGGATACGCACCACACACAAAACGTTGTAGCTAATTTGAATGAAACGAACTCTCCGACATATAAAGAAGTATTTCACGATTTGGTGGATTCCGATTTCAGCAAACTTTTTGGCGATTGGAATATTCTTTCTCGGAGCTTTGTTTAAGCGTGATTGGATAATTGACCTTTCATTAATTGTATTCTTCGTGAATATTATTGGGACAATTATTTCAAGCATTGTTCAGATTGTCATTCGTAAATGGTATTTCATCTTCCCCCAACTCGGAATCGCAGCATTCCTTTACTACTACGCTGGAATAATTTTCACCTACTCTCCTCCAGACTATTACGGAGCAAATAAAGAAATTCCAGAAAATGTTGACTTCTCAAATCCCCTTGACTCGCTTCCGACAGACCAAGAATTTGAAAAATATGAATTTGTATTAATCAATAACTTTCAACCAGGACTTTACATATACCAAACCGACCATAAACCGACTGAAACAGGCTATTTCTATGTAAAGGCATATGAAATAAATTCCAACGACCGATTATCAGAAGAACGAATGAAAGTAAGGTCAAAGGTGGTAGTCGACAATCTCGAACCACAAAAATGGAAAGGAGAGTTTACTATTTATGAAGGAGATTGGGGTGACAAGTATGGTAGTAGAATTGAACTATGGTATCAGCCTTCAAATGGCCAAGATTATCAAGTAGAAGAAAGGAATTTTATCGTTGAAGGATGGCAGAGATAAAAAATAAAAACTAGCTACAACAACACCTATAAGCAATGCGGGCTGAAGGGATAACCGAAAGCTCAGTGCTCCTATTCCGCCAAAGCTCCGCTTTGACGTTTTTGTTGAATAAAATTAAAAACATAAAACGCAGCACCCGCCCATTATACTTCATCATTTTCCTAACTAAACTTTTTACTGAAATAGAGATCATTAAAGTCTATCCCTCTATTATTGTTTAAACATTATTCACTTAAGATGGTTGTATTAAACATGAAAAAGCCTGCTCTAAAATCCAGTCTTAGCCCAGCAATAGCTTTACTTTTATCCGCCTTTATAATGACTCAAAACCAGGATACTCCCCGTCATATATTAGCTGTACATCAAGCGGTTCGCGAAGATGTAGGCGAAATGATCACTTACCGCGCTATGCCTACCTTCCGCGTGTCCATAGATCAATTAGACCCTTTTCTCCTGCTCAACCACCACGGTCCACAAGTCTATCCGCCCCACAACCAGGGTCTGCCTTTTGGTCCGCACCCTCACCGGGGTTTTGAAACGGTTACTTTTATCCTGGATGGCGATGTAGCACATCGCAACAACAGCGGCCACGAAAGTGTGATCACCAAAGGAGGTATACAGTGGATGACGGCCGGCAGCGGTATTATTCATACCGAAGTGTCTTCGGAACAATTTAAAAAAGAAGGGGGCGGCATGGAAGTATTACAACTTTGGGTCAACCTGCCCTCTCAACTGAAAAGTGCCAAGCCGGCTTACACTGGTTTGCAAGACAAGGATATACCTGAAATAGAAGAAGATGACGGTAAAGTAAGCGTGAATTTGATCGCAGGTAACTGGAAAGACCGCAAAGCCCCTATCCAGTCCCTGACTGGGGTGTTTATGTCTTACCTTGAATTTAAAGAGGGAGGTATTTTGAATACTTCTGTAGACGCCAACCGAAGCATTTTTCTTTATGTAGTGAATGGTTCAGCTAATATTAACGGCCAAAAGGTAGATGAACTCCACATTGTAGAATTTGCCAGAGAAGATAGCGGATTGAAGATAGAAGCTACAGAAGATGCAGTCATTCTCTTTGGGCATGCCGAACCCACCCATGAACCCGTGGCAGCCCGGGGGCCTTTTGTAATGAATACCGAAGAAGAGATCGTACAGGCCATTATGGATTACCAGGCTGGCAAGTTTGGTAAAGAATTGCATTGAGACCCAACATCTCTAACTCTTTATTCGTCATTTAGTTAAACACTTTTGATGAGAAACCTTAGCCGACTGTTTTTCTTCTTGCTTTTTTGTGGCTTGATCCCCTTGTCTTGTGAAAAAGAATGCGATCATTGCGGTTGCGGGCCTTTTGAAAATGCCGATTTCCAAATTACAGAACTCGATATTAAAACCATCAATCCAGCATCTTTAAACCCGCTTGACAGTTCCGTATATTATGATGTTGACAGTTTGGTTAAAAGTATTTTTATAGCTGATAAAATAGATGTAGCCTTAAAAACCTCTCCTCAATTCAATCTTTTTACAAATTCCGCCTTTGCCTGTACACCGCCAGAACCAAAATCAACGCAATTCATCTCTTCTATTCAGATTATATCCAATAGAGATATGGGTATGGTTTATCCGGATTCTATTAAAACCGAAGACCAGATCACCGACCTGTTTCTCTATAAAATGAGATATGGCCATGATCCGGATGTAGAGTTGAGGTGGTATAATGACCTATCATCCCTCCCATTGGAAAAGCTTCGCTTTAACGAAAATTATAACATTAATCTAAAACTCTCCGTACCACCATCACAACCTACAGTTTTCGATGTAGACATAATAATTACTCTATCGGACAGCCTGACTTTCAATTTTGAAAACCATATCCTGAAAGTTAAGTAGGTACTTTTCTTCCTTTTCTATCTTTGAGCTATAAGTCACCTGAAAACCCAATGAACGATCGAGCTCTCCAACCCGAAGATATTGCCAGGCTTTTCGTTGAGGCCTGGAACCAAAGAGATGCCCATTCCCTGGCTGAACTTTTTGTAGAGGATGCCGACTTTGTTAATGTAGTAGGCCTGTGGTGGCGAAAGCGCGAGAATATTTTCAATGCCCATGATTACGGTCTCAAGATTATTTTCAAGCATTCCACCCTTACTTTGCGCTATACCCGTTTACGGCAATTGTCACCCAAGCTTGCTGTAGTACATGCCAAAATGCAGCTAGAGAACCAAACCCCATACGATAAGGAGGAACAAGCCGGTAAGCGGGAAAATATCTTCACCTTTGTGGTAGCGCAGCAAAAAGCTGGTAACTGGCTGTGTGTAGCGGCCCATAATACTGATGTAGTGCCCGGCATGGAAACCAATTTAGTCACCGAAAAAGGGATCAGACCGGTGGACTATCGCAAGACATCTTCATGATAGAATTTCTGCAACGTATACATCCGGTGCCCATAGCTATCCTCAAAGAATATGCAGCCTTTTGCAAACCCATAAGTTTTAAGCGCAAAGAGCTCATTACCCGTCAGGGGCAAACGGAGCGTTACCTGTATTTTGTTCTAAAAGGTTATCAACGCTCTTACTACATCAATGAAGGTAAAGAGCACGTCATTGCCTTTACCTATCCCCCATCTTTTTCCGGTATGCCGGAATCCTTCATTACCCAAACTCCTTCTAAATATTACCTGGAATGCATTACTGACAGTGAGATGGTGCGCATACATCACAATGATCATATGCGGATGCTGAAAAAATACCGGGAGATCGAAACCCTTTCCCGCAAAGCAACGGAGTTGATTCTTATTGGTATGATAGACCGCCACTATGAGCTATTAGCCTACAGTATTGAAGATCGCTTTAAAGCTTTTTGCGAACGTAGCGCCCACCTGATTAACAAAATACCTCATAAGGATATTGCCTCTTATCTGCGGATAGACCCCACCAATTTCAGTAAGCTGCTGGCTAAAGTTTCCATCTGATCAATCTTGGTTTATACCAAGAACCCGCTTTCCCTTCCCCTCTAGTTTTGCCTGTATAAATCAGTTTTTATGAAATTCTTAAACATCTTATTACTTACAGGCATGAGCATGATGAACACCCCTGATTTTAAAAAGGAAAAGTGGTTTAACCACCAATGGTATCCTTTTCACTCTAATTACATTAACATAGAAGGAAAACAAATGCACTATGTAGATGAAGGCCAGGGCGAAACTGTACTTTTTATACATGGTACTCCCAGCTGGTCTTTTCTCTATCGCGAGCAGATCAAAGCTTTATCCCAAAGCTACCGCTGTATCGCTCCGGATCACATCGGTTTTGGGCTTTCCGATAAATTCAAGGAAATAAATGGCAGTCCGCAATGGCATTCTCAAAACCTGGAAAGGCTGGTGGACAGCCTGCAACTCGACAATATTACGCTGGTAGTTCACGATTTTGGCGGACCTATCGGTTTGTCTTTTGCCCTTCGAAACCCACAAAAGATTAAACGCATAGTACTCTTCAATACCTGGCTGTGGGAAACGGCCAGTAACCCAGAAGCTCAAAAAGTAAATAAATTGTTGAATAGCGGTATGGGTAAATTCCTTTACCTCAATATGAATCTATCGCCCAAGGTTTTACTCAAGCAGGGTTTTTACAATAAGAAGGCTCTTAGTAAAGACATGCATAAACATTACACTAAAGTCTTCCCTAACAAGGATTCTCGCTATAGTTTGTTGCGAATTGGTCAGTCTATGGTAGGTTCTTCTGATTGGTATCAACAACAGTGGGAGCAAATGGAACAGTTGGCTGACAAACCCATGTTGATCCTCTGGGGCACTAAAGACCGTTTTTTGGGCCCCGAATATTTAAATAGATGGAAGCAACAATTCCCCAAAGCCCATGTAAATGAATTCGATTGTGGTCATTTTGTACAGGAGGAGCAACCAGAACAGGTAACAAAAGCCATGGAAAGCTTTTCAACAATAACACCTTAATAGTTCCGGTCAAAGGCAACCATTAATGACCTGATTTCGTCTTAGATATGTACGAAATACTATGAGCTGAATAATATAGTGAACCTTATACCTCTCTAAAATGAAAAACCTGGTCTCCTCCCTGTGCCTCACCTTGCTAATATCACCTTTTGTTAATGGCCAGCCAGAATGGATCTGGGCCGATGAAGCCGGCCCTCAATCACTTTTATCCCCCAGGGAACCCGCAGAAGGCAAAAAAGTAATAGTAGATGAAAATGATAATCTCTACGTTTTGGGTCACTTCAAAGAAGATACTTTTAACCTGCAGCATATCAGTCTTTACAATACAGCTTACCAAAGCATCTTTCTGGCAAAATACGACTCTACCGGAACTGTCCAATGGGCTAGGTCTATTAACGGAGTTAGCCAAATATTTGACGACTGGGCAGTGGAGCTGGCCTTTACCCCTTTGGGTAATATCCTGATCGCGGGAAATTTTCGCGACACTTTAAAAAACACTCTTCCCTCGCAACTGATCAGTAGTGGTAGCATCGATATGTTTATTGCCGAATACTCCCCCTCCGGATTGATGAACTGGTCTAAGAGTTTCGGCAGCCCCCAACACAACGAATATGTAGAAGGAATAGCCGTAGGCGATAACGGCCACATTTACCTCACCGGCAGCTTCTATAGTTACAACCTGGCCTTCGATACCATCAATTTACAGAAACACGCTTTGAAAGATATTTTCGTTGCCAAGTTAGATGCCAGCGGCAATGCCATCTGGGCCGTTAATGCCGATGGTGGCAGTGGTTTTACTTACGGTAGCGGAGAATCCATTGCGGTTGACCGGAATGGGAATGCTGTAGTTTCCGGCACCTTTGCCAGTGCCCAGCTCAGCATACAGGGCAAATCCGTTCCCAATGCTGGCTTTGACGATGTTTTTATCGCACATTTTAATACCGATGGTCAATTGAACTGGTTGCATTCGGCCGGAGGAAATTCAGGCGAATGGAGCCGTGCCGTAGACTTTGACGCAGAAGGGAATGCTTACCTCGGTGGGACTTATGCCAGCCCTACTTTCAGCATCGGTCATGTAAACTTTAACCTCGTCTGTAACCTGGGCCACCTCTGCAATGATATGTTCCTTGCCAAATATGACCCTGCCGGAAATCTGCTTTGGGCCAGGCAAACCCTATCCGACATACAAAATGAAGCCATGCTAATGGATTTACAAGTTGATGATTTTGGTAATTGCTATACTACCGGAGCTTACGATAAAGACATCCACGTAGATCAGTTTCACCTGACCAGTTCTAACCTCAACATTAATATCCTCACTTGCAAATTCAACAGTAAAGGACAGGCCATCTGGGTCAAATCTTCTGAGGGAACACAATCAGATATAGGTTTTGGAATTACCTTCGGGCAAGATAGTTCAGTTTATGTTACCGGCCGATTCCGCAGTCCTGCCATGCAATTAGACAGTATCAGCCTGCCTAATGCCAGCTTTTTTTACAACTATTACGTGGCCAAAATAAAACCCTGTAGCTTTTCAGTAGGTTCATTACTAAAAGATTCTGTTATAAAAGCTCAGTCTGGTGACACCGTAAGCCTCAGCCTCAGCAGCTCCTATCACAGTTTGTGCTGGAATACCGGTAGCTCTGACCACACATTGAAAATTCCCGTGGATACCTTTACAGTAAACAGCCACATTCTCAAAGTAAAAGCTTCTGATAATAACGGTTGTGAGTATATGGATTCCGTAAAAATCGAATTGTATAAATCTTTTGGAACCGATGATTTCCAAAGTATAAACCCGGTAGAAATTTACCCTAACCCCTTTACCGATAGAATACAGATCAAGTCATCCAAACCTTTAAATTATTGGTTAACCGACCTAAAAGGTACTCTTCTGATCAAAGGTCAGATTACCGAAGGTGCACAAAGCTTGGTTATCAACAATCTGCAAAAAGGAGCATATACTTTAAGGCTTGAATATCACGACAGAAGCTTAGTTCCTGAAGTCCGAAAAATTGTGAAACAATGAGGGCTTCACATTATTGCTGAAAAATATTCGTTCTTACTTCAATCAGTTATGATTATTTAGCTTAGCAGCTTTATTTGATCAAGTCATGGAAGAAAAACTCAGCGTATTGAAAGAACTCATCAAAATGGCCCGGGTAGATGCTGATGTAAGGGAAATGGAGTACCGTTTAATACTGGAGATGGCCAAGCTCCTGGGAGTTGAAAAAGACCATTTTGATCTGCTTTTTGACGAATATATCGAGTATAAACCACCTTCTTCAGAGTTTGACCGCATCTTACAATTCCATCGTTTGGTGTTAGTGGCTAATGTCGATCTGAATGTCAACAACAAAGAAAAACTTCATTTGAAAGAATGTGGTATCCGCCTGGGTTTACGCCCCGAAGCCGTTGACCGGGTTTTAAAGGAAATGACCCTGCACGAAAATGGGATGATCCCCACAACTGTTATGCTTAAGATTTTTCAAACCTATCACAATTGAAGAACGTGAATTCAGTATGGTGAGATCGTAAGCCTACACTACGTTGCGCACGCGATGACTCTTCTGTTGAATAGTCATGTCGGGCAGAGACCCGGCATCTTTAGTTTAATCCTGTTTTATCCGGTATGACAGTCTGAATAGCTTGGCTTTAGGTCTTTTTGTGGTCGGTTGAGCCGAATTCCCATTAAAAAGGCCTGCAATAATCTGGTAAAGCTCTTACCTATTACATTTCTTATCTTCGTGCCTATGCTTAAAATAGATATGCACACTCATATCCTGCCCGAAAAGCTGCCGAATTTCGCAGATAAGTTCGGGTACGGAGATTTTATCCATCTGATGCGCAATGATGACGGCTCGGCCAATATGATGCAAGGGGATAAATTTTTTCGAAGGATACAACCCAATTGCTGGAATCCTGAATTGCGAATAGCTGAATACAAACAATTTGATACTCAGGTGCAGGTAGTATGTACTATCCCAGTAATGTTCAGCTACTGGGCCAGGCCAAAGGATTGCCGCGAACTGTCAGAATATCTCAACGATGACATTGCCCAGCTATGCCACGACTATCCCAAAAATTACCTCGGCCTGGGTACCATTCCCATGCAGGATGCCGATGAGGCTATCAAAGAGTTGGAGCGCTGCAAAGAAATTGGCCTTCTGGGTATTCAGATAGGTTCTAACATCAACGATAAAAATCTCAGTGAACCCGAGTTCTTCCCGGTTTTTCAGGCTTGTGAGGAGTTGGACATGGCAGTAATGGTGCACCCCTGGAATATGATGGGTATGGAAAGTATGCGTAAATACTGGCTGCCCTGGCTGGTGGGGATGCCCGCTGAAACTTCGCGTGCTGCCTGCTCCATGATCTTTGGCGGTGTGTTTGAAAGACTTCCCCATTTGAGGGTATGTTTCTCTCATGCCGGTGGATCATTTTTACCTACCATTGGTAGAATTGAACACGGTTTTAACTGTCGCCCGGATCTGGTAGCAATCCACAACAATGTAAATCCCCGTGCTTATATAGGCGACTTTTGGGTAGACTGTATTACCCACGATCCCAAAACGCTTAACTATATCCTTGATATGCAAGGCTCTAAAAGAGTTACCCTGGGCTCTGATTACCCTTTCCCCTTAGGCGATCTGGAAATCGGACAATTCATCAATGAAATGGACTTGCCAGAAGAGACGATTGAAGATATTTTTTGCAATTCCACACTGGAATGGCTCAATATAGACAAAAGCCGTTTCACTATAAACGAAAGCAATCCTGAAGCCAGTCACCTCCGTAAAAAGCACTAATTTTGTGCTTTAATAAGAAGAACGATCTTACATGAGTGATGCGATCAAGCATGAGTGCGGTATAGCACTGGTAAGGCTGAAAAAGCCACTTGACTATTACTTCCACAAATACGGTACTGTCCTCTATGGCATCAACAAGATGCAGCTGTTGATGGAAAAACAACACAACCGGGGGCAGGATGGGGCCGGTTTAGCCAGTATCAAAATGGATATGCCTCCGGGCAGCCGTTATATCAGTCGTCATCGCTCTAATGACAAACAGCCTATAAACGAAGTTTTCCGTTATGTGAATGAACGTATCGAAAAGGAAACCAAAGACCATCCCGAACGCATTGGGGATTCTGAATGGCTGAAAAACAATCTCCCTTTTATCGGAGAACTCTACTTAGGTCATTTGCGCTATGGTACTTACGGAGGAAATTCCCTGGAGCAGTGCCATCCTTTTTTAAGGCAAAATAACTGGGTAACCCGCAACCTTATTCTGGCTGGCAACTTCAATATGACCAATGTAGATGAACTATTTGGTCAATTGGTAGATCTCGGTCAACATCCCAAAGAAAAGGCCGATACTGTTACCATCCTCGAAAAGATCGGCCACTTTTTAGATGAGCAAAATGAAAAACTCTACCGCAGGTTCAAAAAAGAAGGATTTGACAAGCGGGAGATCAGCAATTTAATAGCAAGGGAGCTCGATATTAAAAAAATACTGCGTAAGTCGGCTAAAAAATGGGATGGCGGTTACGCCATGGCAGGCCTTTTTGGGCATGGTGATGCCTTTGTATTGCGCGATCCTTCCGGTATAAGACCTGCTTATTATTACGAAGATGAGGAAGTAATAGCAGTTGCTTCCGAACGCCCGGTAATTCAAACCGCTTTTAATGTCGCTTTTGAAAGTATTCAGGAAATAACTCCCGGCCATGCTTTAGTCATCAAAAAGAATGGGGATACCAGCATGGATAAGATCAAGGAGCCCCTGGAGCGCAAGGCCTGTTCTTTTGAACGGATCTATTTTTCCCGCGGCAATGATGCCGAAATTTACCGAGAGCGCATCAGCCTGGGCAACCGTCTGTGCCCGGCCATACTCAAAGAAGTGGATTACGACCTTCGCAATACGGTATTTTCCTTTATCCCTAACACAGCCGAAGTTTCCTTTTACGGCATGGTAAAAGGTATGGAAGACTACCTCAACAAAGTGAAGCGGGATAAGATCATGAAGTTTGAAGGGAAGCTGGATCCCGGAAAGCTGGAAGAGTTGCTTTCTATCCGCCCCAGAGTGGAAAAGATTGCCTGGAAAGACGCCAAAATGCGCACCTTCATCACCCAGGATAGCAGCCGAGACGACCTCGTTTCTCACGTTTATGATATCACATACAATACTGTTAAACCTACCGATAACCTGGTAGTGGTAGACGACAGTATTGTAAGAGGTACTACTTTAAAACAAAGCATTCTCAAAATACTGGACCGCCTGGGACCTAAAAAGATCATCGTGGTTTCTTCTGCCCCTCAGATCCGCTATCCCGATTGCTACGGTATCGATATGGCAAAAATCGGTGACTTTGCTGCCTTCCAGGCCGCTATCTCTTTGTTGAAAGAGGCAGGGCTGGACAATGTGATAGACAGTGTTTACGAGAAATGCCAGGCCCAGCAGGATCTGCCCGATGAGGATATCCAAAACTTTGTAAAGGATATCTATGCTCCTTTTTCAGCTGAACAAATTTCAGAAAGTATCGCCAAAATCCTCACTCCGGATAATATGAAGGCTGAAGTGAAAATACTCTTCCAGAGCATAGAGGATCTCCATGCAGCCTGCCCTAATAATCTGGGCGACTGGTACTTTACGGGAGACTACCCCACTGCAGGAGGAAAGCGGGTGATCAACCGGGCTTTTATGAATTTTTACGAAGGCAAAAATGTGAGAGCCTATTAATAGCAAGCTCAAAACCAGTCAGGGACTCTGAATCCGACTTTACCTTCTTTTTTTACTCTAATAGAAGTTGTGTATTATTTTAGTAGGAAAATTTCCCTATGAGCGGTAAGATACTTCCATTATTGGTTATTAGTTTTTTGGTTTTCAGCTTGAAAGCCCAGGAAGACACCACTTACACCGATGATGATTTTGATTTCTCGGAATTTGAACTGGCTGTTCCTGCTGCTAAAAGCTACTGTAACAATAAAGTACTCGGGCAATCCCCTACCTCTTTGATAGGGTTTTTTTATGATTACCAGGCACCTCAGGATTTTACGGCAGGTAATTTGGTTAGCAGACCAGATGCTGGTATTGCAGATGAAGCTCGCATCGATGCTTCACATGGTTTTACCCTGGCGGGAAATTTCCCTCTTATATCCCGCAATAATATTTTGATTAACCTCAATCTTGTCTATCAGGAACAACAATACCAGATAAGTGGATCGGATAATCACCCCCTGACCCGTTCTTTAGATGAGAACGGCTTGCGCAGGGCGGCTACTCTATTTACTGTTTTTAAGCCATTGAACGAACGCAATTTCATTTTGGGCCAGATAGGTATGGAGTTAAATGGCGATTATACTTTTTCGAATTTTCAGTCGCTCAATACTTTGCGGGTACCTGTAGCCGCTCTTTACGGTTGGAAGTCTAGCGACCGCTTAATGTATGCCTTTGGTATTTCCCGCACTTACCTCGGGGGAGGTCTTAATTACGTTCCTATAGTTTACTATTACCATACCTTTCGCAATCAAAAATGGGGACTGGAAGCACTGCTGCCGGCCAGGGCTTTGATCCGTTATCGTTTTAACAGCCTTAGCTTATTGTCGTTAGGATTTAACGTGCAGGGAGCCACCTATCGCCTGAATAATTTTTCTCAATACGCTACTGAATTTGCTGCGCAAAACAATCTTGTCCTTCCGCCAGAAGAGCTGCTCCAGGCAAGAGAAGTGGAGCTCAGGAGATCGGAAATCAGGATTGGCTTAAATTACAAGCGGGCCATTTTTGGTTTTTTCTGGCTAAGTGCCGAAGCAGGCTACCGCATCAACTACAGCTTTGAGCTGGATCAGGATGGTGATT